>JADFJB010000101.1 GCA_022566355.1 candidate division KSB1 bacterium | reverse complement strand
CCTACCCCCTCCTTAAACAAGGAGGGGAAATTCCTCCCCTTGATAAGGGGAGGTTAGGAGGGGTAATTGAGATAAACAAATTACTACAGCTTATAGCTCCGTTTAAAAATACGTCACCGAATTTATGGAACAGACCACTAAGCTAACAAGTTCATTGATGAACTGAAGCTGAACAGGATTTTTATTTGGATTTTTCACTAAACAAAGAATATGCAATTGGCCTCGATAGAGAAGATCCATTAGCCGAATTTCGACAACGGTTTGTCATCGATGAACCGGATTTAATTTATCTGGATGGAAATTCCCTCGGGCGATTACCAAAGGCATCCCAAAAGTATGTCCAGGATGTTATTAATCATGAGTGGGGTCAAAGACTCATCCGAGGCTGGAACGAAGGATGGTACGAATCGCCCAGCCGCATCGGTAGTAAACTGGCAAAATTGCTTGGCGCTAATGAAGATGAAGTCCTGATCGCCGACTCGACATCAATCAATTTATTTAAACTTGTGATAGCAGCGCTCAAAAACCAATCGGGACGGAAAAAGATCCTGACTGATAATCTGAATTTCCCTTCGGACGTTTATATTTTGAGAAGCGCGATTCAGTCAATGGGAGATCATCATGAATTGCAAATTATTTCCTCCGAAGACGAAATCCACGGACCTGTAGAGAAGCTTCAAAATGCAATGGATTCTGATACGGCATTAGTAACGCTTTGCCACGCGGTGTTTAAAAGCGCCTATATCTATGACGTTAAATCTTTAACCCAAATTGCAAAACAAAACGGAGCTTTGACGCTTTGGGATTTTAGCCATACTGTTGGTGCTGTGCCAATCCATCTCAATGACTGGGAGGTTGACCTTGCCGTCGGTTCGACTTACAAATATTTGAACGGGGGTCCTGGATCTCCGGCTTTTCTATATATTAGAAAAGAACTTCAACAGAATTTGGAAAATCCAATCTCCGGCTGGTTTGGTCATGAACAGCCTTTTAAGTTTGATTTGGAATTTAAACCAGCCGAAACGATTCGTCGATTTTTGACCGGTACTCCCTCAATTCTCTCCCTCGCAGCCATCGAGCCGGCGATTGATCTGATCAACCAAGCCGGTATAGAGCGGATACGAGATAAATCAATCAAACAAGTTCAATACTTAATCTACTTATTTAAAGAAATTTTGCAGCCGCTTGGATTTTTTCTGAAATCGCCGACAGAACCTAATCATCTTGGATCTCATATTTCATTAAGTCACGAACAAGCGTCCCGAATTTGTCGTGCCCTTATTGAAGCGAAAAATGTCATCGTTGATTTTCGCAAACCCGATAATATTCGCCTGGGTGTTTCGCCGTTGTATACATCTTACCTTGAATTGTTTGAGGCAGTTATGAGGATGAAAGAAGTGATGGTCGATTCGCTTTATCAGAATTACTCTATGAAATCTTTCGCTGTAACTTAGAAATCTCTGAATATGCAAAAATATAAAATAAAAATATTTATTTCTGCGATAAAAACAGCTGCTGGTATTTTGCGTGATAAAGAAAAAACGAAAGATCTATTAGAGCAGGTTAGACAAAAGGCAATTCACAGTTTGGATAAAGTGAATGATCTGGTGGAAGATCTAAATGTTCTGGTTCGTTTGATAAAAGCCTGGAGTGCTGGAACTTATCGCCAGATTCCTAATAAAGCTATTGTAGCAGCCACTGCATCCTTGCTTTATTTTCTCAATCCATTTGATTTAATTCCGGATATAATTCCATTCTCCGGCTTCCTGGATGATGTAGCGGTGATTACCTATGTAATCGCTTCGCTTAAAAGTGAAATTGAACGGTTTTTGGGTTGGGAGAAGGTGCAAGGATTGTGCTAATATTAGCTTGTAAAATCATAAATACGATGTCGTTGAGGTACCTTATTTTTTCACATAATATTAAAGAAAATCATCTCCTTTGGAGGCAATCCGAGAATTACCAAAATGTCATCCCCGAATGCTTTTATTGGGGATCTTTTTACTTTATCAAGAACAGAATGGATTATGTTTAAAGCATAAAGAATAAGCGAAATGAATTATAAACCTCCCCTGACCTCTCCTTTTAAAGGAGGGGAATTGATGAGTTCATAATTGTGATTGAATTAATGTATTTTATATAGTTAAAACATCAACGCAGACTATTTCATTTCCAAACTATTATTAAATAATTAAAGGATTATGATATGAAAAATTTAATTCAATATACAATCGTCTTAACTCTTCTTCTCGTGAATATTGGCTTCGGCCAACAAAACAACCAGCTACTATCTTCAGAAATTCGTGATTTACTGCACGAATCTTTAAGTGGCGAATTGGCCAAAGACCACGTCATTCAGATAACCAGGCATCATCGTATCCAGGGTTCCCGCGGTTATCGGGATGCGGCAAATTATGTCTTGCAGCAGCTAAGAGGATTTGGCTTCAGCGAAAAGGATGCCTATATCGAATCCTTCAAATCCGACGGTAAAGTCAAATACCAAACCTGGCAGTCTCCTTCTGGCTGGGATATAGAATGGGGTGAATTGCGAATGATCGAACCCTACGATGAACGGATCGTTGGTTATCCGGAAATTGCCATGAGTGTAATTACCTATTCAAATTCCGGCGATGTAACGGCTGAACTGGCCTGGGTCGGTCGCGGCACCAGTGATGCAGATTACGATGGCAAAGATGTGGATGGTAAAATCGTACTGGCGACCGGATATGGTGGATCTGTTCACAGGTTGGCCGTTTTAAAATATGGCGCAAAAGCAGTGGTTTGCTATTTAGATGACGAAAGAGCCAAAGAATATCCGGACATGCTGGCTTATACCGGCATGTGGCCGAAAACTGAGGAGTTGGATCGGGTAACATTTGGATTTAATCTTACCAATAGGCAGGGAGAGAAATTAAAGAATCTATTGCTTTCCGGTAAAAAGGTGGTGGTTCGGGGGCAAGTAAAAGGCATCGGACTAGAATCATACTTTATGGATGTTCCAGTTGCAACCATTCGCGGCTCTGAGTTACCTGATGAAGAGTTGGTCTTTTCAGCTCACCTGGATCATCCAAAAGAATCGGCGAATGACAATGCAAGCGGTTCGGCGGCATTGCTGGATATCGCAAGAACCTTGCATGAATTGATCGATTCCGGCCGATTGCCGCGACCAAAGAGATCGTTCCGCTTTATCTGGATCCCGGAATGGTACGGAACCATGGCTTATATCGACGCCCATCCTGAGATGACCGGCCCTGCACTCGGTGGTAAATTTTTAGCGAATATAAATATGGACATGGTTGGGGAAAATCTTGAATTGCTTCATTCCAGTTTGATATTAACCAGAACGCCAGCCTCGATTCCTTCTGCTGTCAATGACGTGGTAGCTAATATGGCGGAAATGGTAGATCGGATGAATATCCGGACTCCGCGGGGAAGCCTTGCAAAATTTAATTACAGGGTGACTTCCTATAGCGGAGGCAGCGATCACATGATGTTCATCGAACGTAAAATTCCTGGTGTAATGTTTAGCCACTCGCCGGATTATACCCACCATACTTCCGAGGATACCCCGGATAAAATCGATCCGGTCGAGCTGGAACGGTGTGAATTGATCGCTACGGGAACCATGTGGTATCTAGCCAACCTTGAAGCGGATCAAGGCGTCGATCTTGCCTACCTGTCGGGTTCTAATGGCGCGGGAAGAATGGGAGCAATGGCAAGGAAAGTCCATGATCAAAGTTTGCTTGAAGCAAAGAATGCTTTAAACCATGTTTTAAATTGGGAAATAGAATCGACCTCTTCTATACTTCACTTCAACCAGTCAACAAAAATAAAACAAGTCGTTAACGCAATGATCGAGCAATTCAAACAACAGCATAAGATCTTATTAAAAAGCATTTCATCATCTATCAGCACCAATGGATCGGTGCAAGAGAATGAAGATAAAAGAGTGCCCATTCGATTAACCAGGGGGCCGCTTGATTTTGGTTTACCCGAGAGTGAACTTTCAGCAAATCAATCTGCCTGGTATAGATCCGGTGAGTTTAACCTGAATGGCACCCACAGGTTTGAATTGGTTAATTTCATCGATGGTAAACGGACTGTCACGGAAATCCGTAATGCCATGAGCGCCGAATTTAATCCTTTTCAAACTAAAATAATCGCTCGATACATCGAGGACTTAGTCAAAGTCGGCGCACTAAAATGGAAGGAATGATATATGTCTGATAAACCCTGGCTAAAGAGTTACGATGAAGGCGTTCCGCATAGTTTAGAACCCTATCCGGATAAAACCTTAGTGGATATGGTCAAGGAGACGGCCAAAGAACGACCGGACCATACTGCTTTTATATTCAAAGGAAATAAAATATCCTACTTAGAATTCGACCAGTTAAGCAACGATTTTGCCCAGGGATTAATCTCGCTGGGCGTGAAAAAAGGAGATCGAGTCGCAATCCTTTTGCCGAATTGTCCACAAACCATGATTGCCCAATTCGGCGCCTGGAAAGCCGGTGCCATTGCCGCGATGATGAACCCACTCTATACAGTGGACGAATTGGAAGAATTGATTAAGGAATGTGGGGCGGAAATTGTAGTGGTTTTAACACCTTTCTATAAAAACTTAAAATCGATCCAGGCTAATTGTGGACTCAAAAAAATAATTGCAACGAATATCAAAGAATTTCTCCCCCCGCTTCTCCGAGTATTATTCACCCTTGCGAAAGAAAAGAAAGAAGGCCATCGAATCACTCTTAGCGATGACGACATCTGGTTTAAAGATCTTTTGCAAAAGCATCAAAATACTGGCCGGCCAGATGTTATCATAGAACCAGATGATCCTGCCCTGTTATTGTTTACAGGAGGAACGACTGGCACTCCGAAGGGCGCAATTGGAACTCATCGTGGAATTTTTATCGCAGCGTGTCAATTGAATGCATGGTTTGGTGAGGTACTTGTTGAATGGCAAGATCCGCATGTGGGAACATTTCCGCTATTCCATGTAGCAGGAAATGTTGCGATTATGGGGAAATGCATTTTGGGCAGGCATCCGCTTATTCTGATACCAAATCCCCGGGAGATTGATGATTTGGTTAAGACGGTTAAGAAGTATAAACCCGGACTTTTACCAGGTGTGCCCACTATTTTCAATGCACTTTTAGGCCATAAAGATGTGCAGTCAAGAAAAGTTGATTTTACGTCAATCAAGGTTTGTATCTCCGGGGCGGCACCGTTGATGGCAGAAACAAAGAAACGGTTCGATGCTGTTACCGGAGGGTCAATGGTTGAAGGTTATGCCCTTACTGAATCCATGATGGCCGGTGTTTTTGTACCCGTGAATGGCAAGTATAAAGAAGGGTCGGTAGGATTACCCCTGCCTGATGTTGATTTACGAATTGTTGATGTCGAAACTGGCAAGAGCAACAAACCTACTGGAGAAGTCGGAGAGATCTTAATTAAAGCAAAACAGCTTATGCAAGGATATTGGAATCAGCCAGAAGAGACTGCAGAAACAATCATAGACGGTTGGTTATATACCGGTGATATGGGTTATTTAGATGAAGATGGCTACCTTTTTATCGTCGATCGCAAGAAGGATTTGATCAAACCGAGTGGTTTCCAGGTGTGGCCTCGGGAGGTTGAAGAAGCCATCGCTTCCCATCCAGCCGTCGTTGAGGTTGGTGTAGCGGGTATTCCGGATGAATATCAGGGAGAATCGGTGAAAGCCTGGATTGTAATCAGGGAAAACCAGAGTGTGACGAAGGAAGATATTCTTAACCATTGCAAGGATTCGTTAGCAAAATACAAAATTCCGAAATACGTTGAATTCAGAGACACATTACCGAAAACTACAGTGGGTAAAGTTTTGAGGAGAGAGCTAGCGAAAGAAAACCAGGCTTGATAATCTTAATGAGAATTTGTTCAATTATTTTTAATTGACTATACTATTAATTATGTGTATAATTATGCATAAATATTTATGAAATTTCTCTGGGATGAAGCTAAACGAAAAAGGAATCTTTTAAAACACCAGTTAGATTTCACTGACGCAAAAACTGTATTTAGTGGTATAACCTACACATTTGAAGACCATAAATCTCTTTATGAAGAACAAAGATTTATAACAATTGGTATGTTGTATGGTAAAGTAGTTGTTGTTGCGCATACAGAAATTAAAGATAAGATTCGCATTATATCTATGAGGAAAGCAACTAAGAATGAGCAGAAAATCTTTTATAAAGGATTCATTGCCTAAATATGTAACAACTGAGAAAATGCAAGAAGAACATATTGATTTATCTGATATCCCTGAGATAACAGAAGATCAAATTCGTAAAGCTAAAATTCGATTTGGTGGAAAAGAGTTACCCAAAGGAAAAGTTCGAGTGAATATTTTCCTTGATGCTAAAATTGTGGCCTATTTTAAGACTCTTGCAGGCGGAAGGGGCTACCAGACATTAATCAATGAGGCATTGAAAGACAATATTCAAAATCGTGATTTAGAAACTTTATTAAGACAAATTATACGTGATGAATTACAGGTTAAAAGCTAGTGAAGCTTCGCCTCAAACCGACAAGAAAAACAAGCTAAATAAACTTGAAATGCTAATATCGAAATCCTAAATCAAAGTAATTTTATTTCATCGCAAAAAAACTTGACTCAAAATCAAAGTTGTTTTTCTGATAAAACATTTAAAAGCATTCATTTCAATTTGGAGTAAATCAATGGAGTTACACCCTGGTTATTTTGTGGCGATTTTTGGCGGTGCGTGTGCAGGTTCAGAGGCAGCGCATCAATTGGCACAACGTGGCATTTATTCGGTGGTTATTGAGAAAAATCCACTGCCATATGGAAAAATCGAAGATGGGTTACCCAAGTGGCATGTAAAACTTCGCAATAAAGAAGAAAAAAAGATCGATGACAAAATTAACCAGCAGTATGTAAGTTATGTCCCGAATATGAAATTGGGAGAAACAATCGATTTTGACGAGATTGTGAATAATTGGGGATTTAGCGCAGTGCTGCTGGCAACAGGAGCCTGGAAAGACCGGCCAATGACAGTACCGGGAATAGATGATTATATTGGTAAAGGTTTCTATTATCAAAATCCTTTTGTCGATTGGTTCAATCATTATCATGAGTCGGACTATGATCGGGAACTCTATGAAATTCATGATGATGCCGTGGTTATCGGAGGAGGATTGGCATCTATTGATGTTGTGAAAATCCTGATGCTGGAATCCACCCTGAGAGTCTTGGAAAAACGGGGATTGGAATCCGATCTTTTCTCCCTCGATAAAAAAGGGATTCCTAAGATTCTTGATGGTCTTGGCTTGCAATTTGAAGATTTAGAGCTCAAAGGTTGTACCCTCTATTACCGCCGCCGCGATATCGATATGCCCCTGGCATCGCCGCCGGAAAATGCTACTCCGGAACAATTGCAAAAAACTCAGATGGTTAGACAAAAAATTTTACAAAATGCCCAAAGAAAATATTGTTTTCGATTTCAACCTTGCAGTGTACCGGTGGATAAAATCGTGGATGGGGACAGGTTGGTCGGATTGGTTTTTCAAAAGTCTGAAATTATCGATGGCAAGGTTAAGCTAATCCCTGGTAGTACATTTGAAGTAAGAAGCCCCCTGGTAATTTCTTCAATTGGCAGTATTCCGGAATCCACCAATAAAATCCCCATGAAAGGAGAATTGTTTATAATTGATAATGAAAATACCGGTAAGATGGAAGGATATGAAAATGTATTCGCCCTTGGCAATGCAGTGACCGGGCGCGGCAATATCAAGGAATCTGAAGTTCACGGCAGAATTGTTGTGAATCACGTGATGAACGATTTCTTAAAATGGACCCATGAAGATTATACTAGTCTGGTCAATGGCGATGGAGGTGCTTTAAATAATCAGAATAGAAACCTGTTAACAGAAGAGCAGATTAAATCCATCCAATCTCGAGTTGTTGACTTACAGAAAAAAGTAGAGTACCATGGTGATTATGAAAAATGGGTTCAGGAACACAAGTATGAACGTTTGGAGGATATACTTGGCATTGAAGCCTAAGCATTTAATATTGCTTCTCTATCCTTAATTCTTCTATTCTACAGGAATTATCATAGATTTAATTCGGTTATAGAGTTGAAATTAATGGCAAACAAGCATATTTTGGAAGGCAAGTAAATGACAGTTAAGAAATTTGGCATAATTCTTTTATGGGTTATTTTTGGACTGGTGAATACCGCTATGACTCAGACTAAAGATATTTTTAAACAATTCCAGCAGATCATCCCCCGCGGCCGGATAGCCGCAATCGTAAAACCGAAATTTGTTCCTGCTAATAAAGCCAAAGTAAATGAAGATTCATGGATTTTTGGCGTCGAAATTGACGGGCAAACAAGGGCTTACAGCTTATCCCTGTTAAACAGCCATGAAGTGGTAAATGACAAGATAGGTGAAACTAATTTTGCAGCTGTATGGTGACCGCTGGCAAATACTGCCGTCGTGTACGGTCGTGATTACAATGGTAAAACTTATACACTTGAAGCATCCGGTGGTTTGATCAATGGTTCTTTGGTTATGCAAGACAAGGAAACCGATAGCTATTGGTTTATCATGAGTGATGAAGTGATTGCCGGTGAGTTAGCAGGAACAAAGATTAATGAAATGCCAGTCGGAAAAAAAATGAGATGGAAAGATTGGCTAAGAAAACATCCTGATACCCTGGTCCTTTCGGTAGGGGGTAAAGAAGATGTGGATGGAAACCACTATGCAAACTATTTTGAATCTTCTGAAGGATTCCGGGGACTAAAAGCAAAAGACACCCGATTGCATACAAAACAGCCTATTTATTCCTTTCATTTGGAGGGAGATGCTTATGCCGTTCCTTATTTTCTGATGGAGGATGGCAGGAGTTTCGAGTTAAGAAATGATTTATATGTCTTTTTTTATCGTCCCAAAGATGTCGATCTTCTTCACTCCACCGTTGCATATATCTCAAATACCGGGGATTTTCAAAAGCAAAATAGCAGCTGGATTCATAGTGAATCAAAATGTCAATTCGATTCTGAAACCGGTTTATTCAATGGTGAGGGTGATAACTGCCCTTCCAAGTTGAATGGTTTCGATACGTTTTGGTACAATTGGAGTCTGAACAACCCGGGAACGAAAATTTTAGCTGAATAGATTTTTTTGTCATTTTGATCTTGCTTTGCAGGGTGTAGCTAAATGCTCAGAACTTCCTCATGGAAAAGTTGAACTCCTCGATATTATTATTAAAGCGGTGAAGTTCAACTTCACTGCCAAGCTTGAGGATATTAACTGAATAGAATAAACTTTCCAAAAATATCATAACTCACATCAATTTGATTGGCTATTGATTTATGTACATATAATCCCACTAGTGATCTCCGATGCTCTGTGACTAATTTTGCCTTTGTTAGTAAAGGAAATAAAAATTTGAACAAAAAATGGCCTAATGTAATCCTGCTTTCATTTTCATGTCTGATGGCAATGAGCTTGTGGTTCTCGGCAACAGCCATTGCACCAATTGTGGTTGATGAATGGCATTTAACCGATGGCGAAGCTGCATGGTTGACCATGTCCGTACAAATAGGATTTGCAGTTGGCGCTTTGTTAATAGCATTGTTCAATCTTGCCGACCTTATCAAACCACGTGTGATTTATGGAATTGGCTGCCTTTTTGGTGCATTGGTGAATTGGCTTGTAACGATTTCCGGGGATTATTTTGCAATTGTGATTGCATTGAGATTCCTCACAGGAGCGGCTTTGGCGGCAGTCTATCCTGTCGCGATGAAGATTTTAACCACATGGATGAAATCCGATAGAGGACTTGGGTTAGGGATACTCGTCGGATGTTTGGCTATTGGTTCAGCCTCTCCACATTTCATACGAACTGTCTTTCAACTATCAGAGTGGAAGCCCGTACTCATTTTGTCGTCACTCTCAACAGTCCTTGCGGCAGGCCTGGTACTGAAATTTACTCAATTGGGTCCATATGCAGAACCAGTCCCTCCTTTTCGATGGCGCTATATTTTAGATATCTTTAAGGACCGCTCCATAATGCAAGCCAATATGGGATATTTTGGTCATATGTGGGAATTGTATGCTATGTGGACCTGGATTGCATTTTTTCTACTGGAATCCTTTCGATTAGCCCCTTCAGCCAGTTGGATAGGATTTCTGGGGGTTGAAAAGTCAGCTACAATGGCTGCTTTTGCTACCATAGCAGTAGGTGGATTGGGAAGTTTCGCTGCCGGTTATTTAGCGGATCGCTGGGGTAGATCACGAACAACCATTCTCAGTATGATTATTAGCGGCTTGTGCGCAGGTACAATTGGATTCTTTTTTGGCGGGAATCCAACAATTGTAATCTTGATTGCGTTGATTTGGGGATTTGCAATTGTAGCCGATTCCGCTCAGTTCAGTGGTGCAGTTAGTGAACTCTGTGACAAAAAATTTATCGGAACGGCATTAACACTGCAAACCAGTATCGGATTTATGCTTACTATTGTTTCAATCAGGCTAATTCCAGTCGTTGTTGATAAAATAGGCTGGAATTGGGCTTTTACAATTTTGGTAATTGGGCCGATTATCGGCAGCTATGCAATGTGGAAATTGAAGAATTCTCCTGCGGCAATTAAGCTAGCTGGTGGGAGAGGCTGACCACTGATTTCACTGATTAATGGATTTCGCTGATTTATTATTTGGAAAACCTGTGAATTCATAGTAATCGGCAGTCAATCAGCGTTCCGGGTTATTTATTAGTCTCTTGAACTCTAAGCTTTTACTGCCGAAATTAATAAGTAGTCCGATCTCCAAGTTGAAGGCTTCGAGATAATTTATAGCCTGTGCCATATGAACAGACTCCATTTTCACAAGTGCTTTTAGTTCAACCAATACTTTTTCATCTACTAGAAAATCAACTCGACGAGATCCAATTTGTTGATCATCGTAATAAATGGATATTTTTAATTCCTGTTGAAATGACAATTTCTGCTTTTGCATTTCAATTGCCAGGGCTCGTTGATAAATCACTTCCTGGAATCCATTACCTAATCTGGAGTGAACCCTCATAGCAGCCCCTATGATTTTACCCGTGAGTTCAGAATATTTGTATTTTTTTTTATCTATTTATTGATCATTGATCACTACCATTGATTAGGCTGATTCACTAATAATTCAGTAAAATCAATGGATTCACCTGAATTTACCGATTTCCGTGATAGTAAATCAGCGAAATCCATTAATCAGTGTAATCAGCCACTTTGGTCTGCTTATTACTCTTTTGAAACATCGATTTTAAAATCTGTAAAATCAGTGTAATCAGTGGTCAATCAGCGGTACAGTCCAGCTAAATCCCATTTTTTGATTACATCTGAAACTAAAGAGAATACCTTATCATTTACTTTACGAAAATATTCGTCCGCTTTTTGGGGATCAAATGTTGGGAATCCTTGCCCGGCTTCGTATAGCCCGATCGATGACGGAAATGGATAGGCAGTCCAGCTATTTGCTGTAGGATAGGGAGTGGTCATTTCTTTTGAGTAGCGTTCAGAGTGGATGTGATCCGGGACGATATGCTGAATGTACGCGGTTTCGTTAATACCGGCATGGCCGCCATTTTCACCAAAAACCTCAAACGTTTCATCTGATGCCAATGACCACCAATTCGTTAATAGCATTCGAACACGGTATTTCTCTGAAACGGTGCTAATTAAATCTCGTAAAACTGCGGTTTGCGGTCCACCATGACCGTTCAAAATAATAATATTTTTGAAGCCGTTTTTAGCCAACCCTTTTAGAATATCTGCAACAAATAAACGATAGGCTTCTTCGCTGATGGCAAAAGCTCCGGCATATGCTTTCAACGAACCGGTAATGCCATAATTTAAGGTAGGTGCGATCATGGCATTCAATCTCTTGGCTAAATCGCGAGCCATTGCCTCCGGGGCTAAGTTATCCGAGCCATTTGGGATCACACCATGCGGCTCTAATGTTCCAACCGGTAATAATACCGTCTCAATTTTTTCCGGAACAAATTCTTTAAATTCCATCCAGTTAATAAGATTCATTTCACGTGTGGTTGGATTATTTTGGGCATAGCCGGCGCTACAAACTAACATAAGAAATGTTAAGCATTTTACAATTTTCATGAGATTTCTCCTGAGTTTTGTTTACGGAAAGAAAAGAAGTTGCCCCTTGGTAAGCTGCTTTAATTTCGTTGACATATTTCGAAGTTGAGGGATAAGGGAAAATTAATTTTCAGCATTAAGATCGCTGGGATTTTATAAAGAAATAAGAAACTCTGTATTCTATTCAAGTGCCGTAGCTAAAATTCATTCATGAAATTAATTAATCGTCCAGGTTTCTCCGGTTAATAGAAGTTTCTTTATGTCTCCTTTGCCTTTGTCCTTCTTAACATCCTCTATTTGTTGATGGAACATTTTGTCGAAGGAATCTTGTTCTAACTCCCGAAAAACTCCTAATGGAGTGGGTAACTCCGGGTTTTCCGTCAACCCGGAAAGCATAAATGCATAGCCGGGATCTGGGTTTTTTTCATCATGCTTAAAAAGCTTTTCATGATCTGCCTCTGTTTTCAATTCAGCTTTTTCGAATTTAAACCCATTTAATTTTACGCCGGTGTTTTTTTCTTTCCCATAAATTAATGGTTCATTGTGTTCCAAATACACTACATTATCAGATTTTGTAGCCGGATCGGTAAGATTAAAATAAATGCCATCATTGTAGATATTGCAATTTTGGTATACTTCCACAAATGAGCATCCTTTATGGGCGTGAGCTCGTTTTAACATCTCAACCAAATGTTTCGGATCGCGGTCCATGGCTCTTGCGACGAAAGTTGCGCTGCATCCCAGGGCAAAAGAAATCGGGTTGATGGGGCCATCCAGGCTGCCGTAAGGGGAAGACTTGGTTACTTTACCCACTGGAGAGGTTGGTGAATATTGGCCTTTGGTAAGCCCATAGATCTGGTTATTAAATAAGATAACATTGATATCTAAATTCCTGCGAAAGAGATGTAATAGATGATTTCCGCCTATACTCAGCCCATCGCCATCACCTGTTATAACCCAAACGGAAAGATCCGGATTTGCCAGTTTAACCCCGGTAGCCACGGCAGGAGCCCGCCCATGAATGGTGTGAAATCCATATGTATCCAGATAATAAGGGAAACGGCTGGAACAACCAATTCCGGAAACAAACACTGTCTTTTCTCGCGGAAGACCAAGATCAATCAATGTTTTTTTCATTTGCGCCAGTATGGAATAATCGCCACAGCCTACACACCAGCGAACTTCCTGGTCCGAGGTAATATTTTGTTTCGTAATAGTCGTATCGATTTGAACGGTAGTTTGCTCAGCCATGTTTTTATTCCTCAATTAATTTTAAAATTGCTGCTTTTAATTCATCAATTCTCAGGGGAAGTCCTTTAACTTTGTTGAATCCAACTGCATCGACCAGATATTTCCCACGAATAATGTGAATAAGTTGTCCCAAATTTACTTCCGGCACCAATATTTTCTTAAATTTCTTAATGTGTTTTCCCAGGGATTTAGGCAATGGATTGATCCATCGTAAGTGATAAAAGGAAACTTTTTCCCCTTTTGCTCTTAGAAAATCGACCGTTGTTAACACTGCACCATAAGTACTGCCCCAGCTTACCACCAAAACATCACCGGACTCATCTCCATGCAGAGTAGGCTCCTGAACAAAATCTCCAACACGTTGAATTTTTTCAGCCCGCAACCGAACCATTTTATCATGATTTTCCGCATCATAAGAAATATTTCCGGTAACGTCTTCCTTTTCCAGCCCACCTATGCGATGTTCCAAATTTGGCGTTCCCGGTAAAGCCCATTTCCGGGCCAGGCTTTTTTCGTCTCTTTCGTAGGGTAAGTAAGGATCATCTTTATCTGCTAAATTAATTTTGATTTCCGGAAGTTTATCAGGATTTGGGATTTTCCAGGGTTCGGCGCCATTCGCAATGTATAAATCAGATAAGACCAAAACCGGCGTCATGAATTGTACGGCAATCTTTATTGCTTCGTAGGCTACGTTAAAACAATCCACCGGGCCATTCGCTGCAATAATGGGCAAAGGCGCTTCCGAACTTCTGCCATGCATTGCAATCCACAAATCTGCCTGTTCTGTTTTGGTTGGCATACCGGTACTCGGACCGGCTCTTTGTATATCAAAAATCACCAACGGTAATTCTGTCATCACAGCCAAGCCAAGAAATTCATTTTTCAATGCCAATCCCGGGCCGCTGGTCACTGTCATCCCAATATCTCCGGCAAAGGATGCTCCCAACGCAATGCCGATGGCCGAAATTTCATCTTCTGCCTGCAGGGTTCGAATGCCAAAATTTTTATGAAGGGAAGTAAATTGCAAAACTTCGGTCGCCGGCGTTATAGGATAGCTGGCAAGGAAAATATTCAGGCCGGATTTTTGCCCGGCGGTAACCATGCCTAATACCAAAGCTTCATTGCCAGTCATGTTTCTATAAACACCTGGCTCTATCTTGGCTTTCGCAATTTTGTATGAAGTATTGAAAATTTGGGTTGAATCGGCAAAGTTTCTGCCACCGATAAGCGCCGTTGTGTTTGCCTCAATTAAAACCGGGCTTTTGGCAAACTTTGTTTTGATCCAATATAAAGTCGGATCCAGGTCACGCTGGTAGAGCCAATATACCATTCCCAGTGCATAGAAATTTTTGCATCTGTCCTTTTCTTTATGAGATAACTCAATGTTTTCCAATGCCTTCAGAGTTAGACGGTTTAACTCAACCCGGATTACCTGGTATGCGCTTAATGTTCCGTCGTCTAACGGGTTTTTCTCAAATCCAGCTAATTTCAAATTCTTTGATGTAAAACTATCTTCATTGACTATAATCGTTGCATTGTGAATCAATAAATTAAGATTAACTTTTAAAGCCGCCGGATTCATTGCAATCAGGACATCAATATTGTCACCGGGTGTATAAATCAGCTCGCTGCTAAAATGAATTTGGAATCCGGAAACACCGTGCAATGTTCCAGCAGGCGCCCGGATTTCCGCCGGATAATCGGGAAATGTGCTTAAATCATTTTGGGAGAATGCGGTTGTCTGGGTGAATTGATTTCCGGTAAGTTGCATACCATCGCCTGAATCACCGGCAAACCGAATCGTTACATGTTCAAGGGTTTTTACATCTTTCATTATGGGTTACCTAATATTGAATCCTCTTACTTAAATGTTAAAATATAGACAAATAATTAAGCATATTTTCAATTGCAATGCAATCATTTGTTTATGAAATAGCAAGGATTGATAACGCCACCTGGCTTTGTTATTTTTGTGGAGGCGGAAAACGTTTTTATCGATACCATAAATTTAACCAAAAATACTACTTACCCATTCCATTTAACACACTATCTTGTTGTTTTCAACATGAACAGGTACATTTAAAACTTATTACAGGCACCTTCAATATTGTCATTTGGGCTGTTCTTAAGCCTGACGGTAATTCGACTCTGATCGTATCCACTTGGCTTGAACCAAAAGACTGCGAACTGAAAGATGTAGTTCAGTTGTTATTCACCATATTATCTAATTTCAATACCTGGAATCTATTGTTTTCAACTGTAAGGGGAACATTATAAAATTTTTCACAACTACCTGTAATATTACGATTTAGGCGTTCCAACAAACCCGCAGGTAAATCCTGATGAATAACCAAAGATGGAATCACTTCATACTGTCCGGGGGTATATGTACCGGGTTTATTTGTAATCTCAAGTGGTAATAATTCAGTTGCAGTCAATTCAATTCTAAAATTAATCGTCCTGTTTGTTCTATTCTCACGGAATACTCCAAAACAAAAATCTTCTTGAGAGTCGATTTTTCTAACAAAACCCACCATAAATTCTGGATCACCCTTAAATAAAGGACTACTGAATTCACCACTTACATCTACTACGTCTTCCATCGCTTGGACGGTGAATGTAAACCTGATTGTATCGACATTAGTATCAATAAAAGAATCCGAATTTGAGGTTGCCTTGATACTTAAAATTTTAGCCAGTTGTACTTTCTCAACTAACTCCCCATTATTTTTCACCCCTGTCGATGAAGCCTGAATATTTCCGTTTGTAATGACTATTTGCACTGAATCTAATTGATAATTGGCCATATAAAAATACAAACTGTATATTCCATTCAATCCACCGGCTGCCTGGCTGCCGGAAGGAGGTAATGTTAGCTCAAAATGACCTTCTTCGTCCGTTCGGGCGCTGATATCAAATACTTTGAACCAGGCAAAAACATTCTTTGGACTTAAGCCATCATTTAATTCAACATTACCGATGACTGTATTATTTGAAATATTATTGTCCGATCCAAACGGATTACTTGTACAACTCACAAAAAAAATTACAATGACAAAATAAAGAGCAAGAATTGGATGTTTTCTATTCATGTCAATAAAGTCTACATGTATAATTAAACTATCCTTTAACCACTAACTACTTGAAATCGGTTGTTTTTAATGCGCAAAGGAACATTAAAAATATTCTTGCAGGTTTCTCCAACCTTATTACCAAGGCTATCCAATAAACCGATGGGCAAGTTTTGTTTAATTACTAATGAGGGAATGACTTCATATTCACCGATAGTAAATGTATCAGGTTTGTAAAATATCTCCAAAGGCAACAATTCAATCGGGTTATTGCTAATCTGAAAATCAATTGCACCATGCGATCTATTTTCGCGAAATATCCCCATACAAAATTCCTCATCGGAGTTTATCTTTCTGGCGAATCCCACTATGAATTGAGGGTCACCCTTACCTGAAGACTGACTAAAATCCGCCGTGACATCTACCTCATCAATTTTCGCTTCAACTGTAAAATTTATTATTATTGGGTCTACTTGATTTTCAACAAGGGAGCTAGAACTAAATGAAATCTTAATATCGAGGAGTTTAGCTAGTTGAACGGTTTGCACTAACTCCCCATTATTTTTTACCCCTGTTGATGAAGCCTGAATATTTCCGTTTGTAATGACTATTTGTACTGAATCTAATTGATAATTGGCCATATAAAAATACAAACTGTATATTCCATTCAATCCACCGGCTGCCTGGCTGCCGGAAGGAGGTAATGTTAGCTCAAAATGACCTTCTTCGTCCGTTCGGGTGCTGATATCAAATACTTTGAACCAGGCAAAAACATTCTTTGGACTTAAGCCATCATTTAATTCAACATTACCGATGACTGTATTATTTGAAATATTATTGTCCGATCCAAACGGATTACTTGTACAA
>JADFJB010000100.1 GCA_022566355.1 candidate division KSB1 bacterium | reverse complement strand
ATATTTAATCGCCTCATCAGGTTCAAGAACCATGGCTAGCGGTTTGACATTTTCATGCAAAGAGGCATAATTAAAATCCTTTATGACTCCAATTATTTCAGGTTCTTTCAGGTTGAGCAAATTGAAGTTCTTAAATACCTGGCCAACCGGATTCTGCCAATCAAACTCTTTAACAAGCGCTTCATTAACAACAATTGCACTCGTCGCATCTGAGACAATCTCTTTTGAAAAGTCTCTCCCTTGTAGAATTTCCATATCAAAAGTCTTTACAAAATCTTCATCGACTCTCATGACATTCACTTTCCAGTTCGTTCCATCCTGGCTGCCATAGGAAACCCAACCAGGTTCTTTGTTAAACCCATCAGAATTACCGGTAATAGCGATTATGTTCTTCTGCCCCTTTAGCTCTTCTTTGTAAAGACGCAAAAGCTTTTCACCGGCCTGATCTTTAGTATTCGTCGGGATAACGACAACCTGTTCTTTGTCAAAGCCTGGATTGCGGGATTTAAGCCAACTTATTTGATCTGACATTACCATTGTACAGATGATTAACAACACAGACAGGGTAAATTGTACAACGATCAAGCTGCGGTTTAAATTGAATCTTCCACGAAATAAGTTTCTGTTTTTTAAAGAATCAACAGGTTTATATTGGGAAAGGAAAAGAGCAGGATAGCCACCCGCAGTCATGCTTGTAAATAAAACCAGGGCTAGAAACACGACAGGTGTTTGCCATCCACTAAGGTAATCGATGGATAAAGACTTGTTTGCAAGTGTATTGAAAACAGGCAAAAAAACCTCGACTAACATAATGCCGGTCAAAAGTGCAAGAAGACTGAAGAGTAGCGCTTCGCCCCAAAATTGCCTCATGAGTTGTGTTTTTATGGCACCCAAGGTCTTTCGTAAACCGACCTCCATAGTTCGGCTTTCTGCCCGTCCTATTGATAGAGTTGTAAAGTTGATACAAGCTATGAGTAGAACAATGAACCCGATACCGGTTAAAATATAGGCATAAACCGGACTGCTTGCAGTTAATAATCCTCCTTCTACAGTAGGATCAAGGTGAACAGACTGTAAAGGTTGAAGCTGTAACTTTAATGCGTCTTCGTCTTCATTAATCCAACCCAGGATTTGCCAGGTTCGAATCATATCTACATAGTTATTTTTGGTAAATAACTTTAATTTGTCCTGAAGATCAATTTGGCGAGCTGAATCGGCAATTTTAATATAGGTTATAGCCGACCAAGCATTCCAGGAGGTAGACAGTTTATTAAAATTGGGTGAATGCTCAAAACGTATTAGAAAATCGAATTGGATACTGGAGTTTGCCGGAATCTTACTGGCAACACCGGAGACGATGAAATCCTGTATACTGCTGCCAAAGTTTAGAGTAAGGATTCTGCCCAAGGGTACCTCATCGCCAAAAAACCTCTGAGCCATGGCCTCACTGATCACAATATCATTCTTCTCTGCCAATGCTGTTTCTGTACTGCCCTGCAATAATGGGAATGAAAAAATATGAAAAACATCACTGTCGGTAAAAAGAACCTTCTCTTTGCTAGGATCATGCGTTGAAGATCGTACGACGGCAGTTCCCTCTATAAATCGGGTTACATGTTCTATCTCAGGGAAAGTTGCCATCAATGTTCTTGCTAAAGGCAAGGGTTGCCCAGCCATATATTTAACTTTCCCGGACGGAGCTTTACTCACCAGGTTCACACGAAATATTCGATCGGCATTATTGTGGAAGGAATCATAACTCAGCTCATCCTGGACATACAAAAAAACCAGGATGGAGCAAGCTATACCGATGGCGAGTCCGAATACATTGATAATCGAATAGGTTTTGTTTTTGTACAGATTACGAAAGGCTATTATACAATAATGTTTGAACATTTTTTTCTCCGATTAGCGATGAAAAATCATTGAGGCAAATCTAACAATGAACAATAATCACCGAGCTACTTAGTTGAGAAAAGGTTCAACTATTATGCCATTTTCTTTTGAACAGGGGACACAATTTTTATTAAAAATTAGTATCCGCTGGTGTTACATTAATTGCACGGTAACGGACAGGCTAAACTATGAAGAGTTTTCCTAAGGTAGTTAAGAATAGTAGAAGTTATTG
The DNA here is from genome assembly GCA_022566355.1 of candidate division KSB1 bacterium. Taxonomy (NCBI): domain Bacteria; kingdom Pseudomonadati; species Candidatus Zhuqueibacterota bacterium. Next base: position 15,426 of record JADFJB010000100.1, on the reverse strand, counting down.
TGGCATGTGATACTAATCATCCACCATTTTACCACTATTTTTCTGCCATTTACTGAAAGTATTTCTTTATTTTTGAAAGCTTTCATAATAAATTAAATACGATAGAATTTCTGAACAATTTTTAAAGGCTCGAAGTGAAAAAATCAGTTTACATAGATACAACAATTCCAAGCTATTATTTTGATGAGTTGCATTAAAATTTCCTTGCGATATTACTAGAAAATGGTGGGAAGAAGAAAGTCGTAATTTTGATATTTTTATTTCTTTAGAAACAATTGCAGAACTAAATCGAGGAAACTATCCCCGAAATTTGGCCGATGAAATAATGTCCGTATCCGATGAAGATGCAACTGAAACTGCAAGAAAACTGGCAAGATTGGAAGGTATATTTGGCGGAACTACATCCGGAGCAAATGTGTGGGCAGCTATTCAAAGGGCAAAAATTATTGGAGCAGGAAAAAGAATTGTAACCGTTGTTATAGATTCAGGATTAAAATATCTCCATGGTGATTTATATCGATAAGAAATAAAGGCTGACATGAATTATTAATAATTCACAATTCACCATTACCCATTTTTCTTCTATTTTTTCTTGACATTCCTCGCTCAATTATATAATTTCCAGTCAGCTTGATTAATCAGGTTAATAATAACCTTGGGAAAATTGGGGTCATTATGACCAATTAGCAAAAAACATTTGAAAATTATTTTTGAAGTCAGAATATGGATATATTTGAATATAATTTAGGACACTTTTTAAACTTGGAACATTTCGAAAAGGGGTATTTATCATCAGAATCTCCAGTCAGCCTACGGCTTCCTTCTGTTTCTGATGATTCTAGCTTAAATTAAAAGCAACTTTTTGTCTCATTAATATAGGCAGAGAGGGCTACTTAAAACCGGAAGGACCTAAAGTTTTAATTAAAAGTTAATTTAAAGTGAAAATGAGAAACATTTTTCATTCATTTAAGTTAAATAGAGCTTAATAAAAGCAATCATCCATAACAGATGGGGATTCGCTATGTCTTCATTAAAATTTCGCATACTATTATTATTCCTCAGTTTTTCTTTCCTATTTATCACGAACTTGAACGCCCAGGAAAAACAGCAATACGGATCGGTCACTGGCTTCGTTCATGACAATAAATCCAGAGCGCCCATTGAAAATGTCAGCGTCTTTTTAAGCAATACCACAAAAGGCGACGCATCGAATAAATCCGGTGAATATATCATTTCTAAAGTTCTGCCGGGCAAGTATACCCTGGTCGCATCTATGATGGGTTATGAAACCAAAAAAACAACAATCAATGTTTTAGCCGGGGAAACCACTGCTCGTGATTTTAATCTCAAGCTGAAAACCTTTGAATTTGAGGCTGTAGAAATCATCGCTTACAATGCATCACAGTGGAAAAAAGACCTTAAAAAGTTTAAATATCTCTTTTTAGGTAACTCAAATTTTGCCAGAGAATGTGAGATCCGGAATCCTGAAATTATCGATTTCACCAAAGGATCGCGAAGAGCTTTCACGGCAAAAGCGCAAATGCCAATTATCCTTATCAACAAAGCCCTGGGTTTTGAAATCGAATTCAGTTTGGAATATTTTGTAGCTAGCGAAACCGAATTGAATTATTCGGGAGAAACGCGTTTTTCAGAACTGGAGCCGGAAAATGAAAAGGAACGATTAAGATGGCAATCCAATCGTTTGCAAGCTTATGCAGGTTCCATGCGTCATTTTTTGGCATCTGTGTTGTCCGAAAAATCGACAGATGAAGGCTTTTCTTTTTTTGCTTTGTCCGAATGTCCAAGCAGAGAAACTGTAGGTAAGAAGATACCTAAGGTTGGCGCCAAAGCAACTATTCACATCGAACCGGGTTTCCAACCGTTTGAAAAAACCCTCAATTTCCAGGGCTGTCTACAAGTTGAGTACGGCAAGGAACAAGCAGAAGCCGATTATCTGCGCACCCTCTCCGTTCGGGACGTTTCAAACATGAGCAGTATTGCCCAAATCTCGTGGATTGAATTGCTCGATCCATCGGTTAGTGTTGATACCAGGGGCAACTTGCTTTATCGCAATGTCCTGAAAAAACACGGCTATTGGGCCTGGAAACGGGTTGGCGATTTGTTGCCGACAGATTATATACCTGGATCAAGTATACCTGGATCAAGCGTAACATCAAACCTGGTATCTACTTCAGCAATCGATTCCCTGGAGAATATGCTTCAATCACGATCTTATGAAAAACTTACCGGGGGTCTGGTCTATAATGCACTCGACGAGTTGTCCTTTAAGGATAGTGATCATGAGAAAATCATCGATAGACTTCACACAGACATTTGGGACATAATCGATGAAACCGAAAGAGAAAAGTGGCAGCGGCTTAAGACAAACAAAGAAAAAGCCGATTACCTCCGGCAATTCTGGTTGATTCGTGATACGACGTATGGCGACAAAATTAACGAAAGATTGAACGAACATTATTACCGTTTAAAATTAGCTCGAACGTTTTATAATTCATTTACAACCATTGGTTATGATGACAGGGGGAAAATTCATGTAAAATATGGCGCACCTGATAATAGATCTTTGGATTTGCCATCAGGTGGTAAATCGACAGAAACCTGGGTTTATGAAACAGGCGCCGGTCAAATCATCTATGATTTTGTAGACAAAGGACTTGGTTATGATTTGTCTTATAGAGTTGGCGAGAGCATTGTAGTCGTTACTCCTAAATTTAAATTTGCCGCACTTGGTAACATTTTAAGTAATCGGGCTAATATTAGTTTTAAATATGCCATTGCATATAATAGATTTCTAGACCTTTCGCAACAAGAGGACATTAATTATGAAGGAGTGCTCCGGATAATGGAATCTGAATTAAAAGAGTTAACGCAAGAACAATACGGAAACCAGGCAAACCTGCCTGTCAGTACCAGTAAAATATTTGACAGCATATCAAATCTTGATTTTATCGTGAAGTCTGCCATTTTTCGGAACAACGAAACCGAACATGAGCTGGCTTTGGCTTATGGGTTTAAGGGGAATAAGATAAAGCGCTCCAAAAAAGAAAACAGATCAAACTTATCACTACGCACGGTTATTCGTAATCCTGCCCTGATAGATATCTCTTCTCGAGAGGACAATTTATCAGTTGAAGAACAAGATTTTGATGAACATAATGAGTTCATTACGGCAATACAGATCCCAAATGAAATCAACCAGTATTATGTTCTTATCGATGTTAATAATCCTGAAAGAAAGCAACGAGGGATTAAGGATATTTCCGTGAAAGTACCTCCATTTGGTGATGGAGAGTTTCAATTAAGCAGTGTGATTTTCGCCAAAAATATTAAGCCTATCACTGCCACTTCTTCAACACAGAATTTGAAATTAACTTCCTCAATAGTTCGCAATGACCTTGAAATCGAAATGTACCCCTTTTCTACCCTGAAACGAATAAAACCAATTTTTGTGTATTTTGAAATTTATAATCTGGTAAAAGGCCCGGATGGAAAAACTCATTACCAGGTCGAGCATTCGGTTCAACCCAAAAAGAAAAAAGGAGTTCTTGCCCTGGTATCAAGTTTAAATCCTTTCAAGCAAGATAAAGGCTCCATCTCAATTACAGATGTCCGTGAGGGTGCTAATATCAATGAAGTTTTTTGGGTGCAATTGGATTTTGGCCAGTTAGCGCAAGGACTTTATGATTTAATCGTTAAGGTTACTGATATCAACGCAAATAAGAAGAAGACAAGTAAGATCGCATTTCTGTTAAAATAGAGGCAAAGTATTCGTTGGCTTAATCCAAATTGGTATGAATACAATATCTCGAATAATTTTTTAAATTGGAACCAATCGGCATTATACTAGTTCTCAAAACGACCACAATTTGATTAACCCAAAAAATTCTTCTTATTCTGTGAATGTCATTTAAAAGGGCTTTCTAAATCAACAGTTTATCCGTATACTACAATGTTTTGAGATGGATTTTTCAATTGTTGGCTGCTTTAGACATTTTGATTGATTAACCTGGATAATTCACGAACCTTATCACTGTCATCCCGTCGTGAACGGGATGACACTTTTGAAACTTCAAGCTTAATACTATAATTCATGAATAGTGCAGGTTAAATGATTAACAGATGTTAATTTACAAAAACTTAAATTTATCCATTCATACCGTCGGGGAAAAGAGAGATGATGAAATCATCCATTAAGAGCCTTTTCAATATTTTCTGTTTTAGTTTCCTAAGATCTTTGATTCTTCCCGCCATACTCACTATTGCCTGCACTTCCTCAGAACAAAATCATTCACAAATCACTTATCCGGTTTCACAAATGGATTTTGTCATTACAGTTGATGGAGATGGAGAGCTGGAAGCGGTGAAGTCACATATGTTGGTCGTTCCTCGTGTGCGGGCTCAACCCAAAATATCTTATTTAATTCCAGAGGGAACAGCTGTTTTGAAAGGCGATATTGTCGTTCAACTGGAAGCTGAGACGATAGAGAGTGATTATAGAAATGCCTTGGATGAGGTTGAAATTGCCAAAGCAGATGCTCACAAAAAAGAAGCGGAGTTAACCTTAAAGCGTCTTTTGCAGGAATCTCAACTGAAAATAGCCCTGGCTTCACTTAAAACCTCAAAACTCCACCTGGATAAATTGAAATTTGAAGCGCCAACAACCAGGGAAATTAAAAAGTTGGAAATTAAAAAAATCGAGCTGGAAGCCAAAGTAAGTAGAGACAAGATCAAGGCATTAGAAAAGATAAAAATAGAAGAACTTGCTCACATGCTATTGAAGATCAAACAGGCGCAAAGCAAACTGCAGCGATCCAAATCTCAATTAGATCTCTTGGATTTAAAGGCTCCGGTTGATGGTCTCGTGGTGTACGAACGAAGTTGGATTACCGGGAATAAAGTCCAGGAAGGGGATGCTATTTACCCAAATATGCCGGTAGTAAAAATACCAGATATGTCATCCCTGCAGGTAAATTTGAAAATCAGTGAAAATGATGCTCAGAAGGTAAAGGTTGGACAAAATGCAACTGTCTTCGTACCTGTACTGGGAGATTTAATTTTAACGGGTAAAGTTTCGAGAGTCGGAAGAATGGCGAAGCCAATCAAACGAGGCTCGAAGGTGAAAAAGGTGGATGTGATTGTAACGATCGATAGCACATTTCAAAAACTTGTGCCCGGACTGAGTGCAACTTGCCGGATCCAAATTGAAAAAATACCAGGAGCAATATTCCTTCCAAAAGAATGCCTTTTTGAAAAGGATAGCGTGAAAATCGTTTATGTATTCAAAAAGGGATCGTTTCACCCATGTCCAATCGCTGTGTCGCAACAAGATGAGGATTTTGTTATTATCAAAGGTGATTTAAGTATCGGCGATTTGTGTGCCCTGCGCCAGCCAAATAATTCCCAGGTTAAATGGCCGGATGAATTAAAGCCATATACAAGTGTAACCGACTCGAGTTCAACTTTAATGGATAATTTAAATTAAGTAGGTTCAAAAAATGAAAAGAAAATACCAGGCATTGCAGTTGATTTCGCTGTGTTTTATGGTTGGATCCTGTCAATCAAATACCGGTGCATCCCTGGAGTCATATACGGTGGTTCGGGGAGATTTCATAGATAGTATAACTGAAACCGGTGAATTGATGGCAGTGAATTCACAAAGAATTACAGCACCCAGTATTTCATGGCGTTTTGGAGGATTAAAAATCACAAAAATTATTGAGGATGGTAAACAAGTTGAAGCAGGTGAATTATTAATCGAATTTGATAAAGCCGAAGTTGCGAAAGGTATTGACGATGCAAAAGCTGAATTAGAAATTGCAGAAGCTGAATTAAGAAAAACACATGCCACGCAAGCTTCACAAATCGAAGGCTTGCAGGCAGACTTTGAAAAAACCTCTCTTCAACATAGAATTTCACAATTGAATTTAGAAAAAGCAACATTTGAATCAGACATCAGGAGGAAGGAAATCGAGCTTGAATTAGAAAAAGCGGGTATAGCATTGGAAAAAGCGAAATTGGAAATAGAAAGCCAAAAAAGTATTAATCGTGAAGAAATTAGCAAGCAAAACTTAAGAGTTTCCCAGGTACAAACCAAAATGGAGGAAGCTAAAGCCACCTTTGAAAAACTAAGCGTCTCTGCCCCATCTCCCGGTATCGCTGTCATTGAAAAAAGCATGATGACCCGATCTAAATACCAGGTTGACGACCAGGTTTGGCCGGGTTGGCCCATGATTGGATTACCTGACTTGAGTGCAATGCAGGCGATAGTGCAAATTAATGAAGTGGATATAGCGAAAATTGATACCATGCAGAAATCCAATATTAGACTGGACGCTTTTCCGGAAACTGTATTTCACGGAAAAGTATCGGATATTGCTGCATTGGCGCGAAATAAAGAGAAAGACTCAAAAGTAAAAGTTTTTGACATAACAATTCTGTTAGATGAAAGTAACGAAAAATTAATGCCAGGCATGACTGTCAGTTGTGAAATTATCTTAAATCAAATTCCGGATACTTTATTCATTCCCCTCGAAGCATTATTCAATGTTGCTGGAGGGAATATTGTTTATTTGAAAAATGGAAACGATTTTGAACCCCACTCTATCACCATCGGACCTGAGAATGATGACTATGTGGTTATCGCCGGTGGACTAAAAGAGGGGGACCAAATCGCATTGATGAATCCATTTTTAAATCAAACTACGAACTATGCAAAAGAATCAAATTCGAATTGAATAAAATCATGAAACAAAAAACTAAAAACCTGATTTGCATTATTGCTTATTTGTTGTTCAGTAGCTGCAGCATCATTAACGATCACAATTATCGAGTTGAAAGTGGTGAATTCAAAGAATTTTTAACTGAGACCGGTGAACTTCAGGCCCTGAATTCGACGGTAATCCCCATGCCAATATTCGATTGGTCATATGGCAGGCCACAAATTACCGCTCTCGAAAAAGAGGGTACACTCGTCAAGAAAGGCCAATTTGTCGGACAACTTGATTCCTCGGGTGTCGTACGAGTCCTCGGACAAAAAAGAGCAGATCTGGAAATTGGGCGGGCTGATTTCAGGAAATTAGCAGTGCGGCATGTATCTCAATTAAAAAAACTGGACGCGGATATTCAATCTTCCCGAGCAGAACTTCGCCAGGCTCGAATTGATACTCAAAGAGTCCGGTTTGAATCGCAAACAAAAATAGAGATGAACAAACTAAAATTAAAAATAGTCGAAATCTCATATCAAAAGGCTAAGAGGACTTTAGAACATACATATAGAATCCAAAAAGAAGAACTGTTAATTCAAAAATTGAAAATTGAAAAAACCAAATCCGAAATCCAAAAAGCAATAAGAACCATTGATCGATATATTTTGCGTGCACCGGCAGACGGTATGATTGTCTATCGCAAAAAAAGAAGGGGTGAGAAGGTCGCAATAGGAGATCAATTATTTCCTGGCGAGCCAATCATCGGACTTCCTGATTTACGTAAAATGAAAGTGCTTACTTCTGTGAGTGAGACCGATATTGAAAAAATTAAACTGGGACAGAAAGTTACTGTCAGGTTAGATGCGTTTCCGAAGACTATCTTCGATGGATCGATTAGTTCAATCAGCAAAATTTGCCATGAAAAAGACAAGGATTCAAAAGTCAAAATATTTGATGTAACGGTTCTGCTCAATCAATCTGCACGGATTCTAAGACCGGGGATGACAGTAAGTTGTGAAATTTTAGTGGCGGAGATGGAGGATGCATTGTTTGTTAACAACTCGTGCATTTACGAAAACGGAGGCGAGTATTTTGTATTCGTAAAAGATGGATCTGGTAAAAAAGAGGTCAAAGTTACCATCGGCCCTCGCAATAACAATTCAGTCGTTGTTTATGGAGACTTAAAAACCGGTGATACCATTTTTAATTCTGATAGGGTGGTACAATGATTACCAAAGAAAGTTTATTTATTGGTTTAGAAGGTTTAAAAGTCCACAGGTTGCGATCTATCTTAACGATGCTAGGTATCATCTTTGGCGTTGGAGCCGTCATCGCCATGCTTTCTATTGGAGAAGGCGCCAAACGGGAAGCCTTAAAAAAATATAAGGAATTGGGTGTTAATAATATCATCGTACGGGATAAAGATTTAAGCGATAAAGAATTAGAAGAAGTTCGGGCAAAATTCTCTCGCGGTCTTTCTCTGAAAGACGCTGAAGCCATTAAAAAAATCATTCCAACTATTGAGCAGGTTGCCCCCCAGGCCGAGTTTGATTCCGAGGCGAAATATGAAGACAAATCCACAAAAACTACGGTTGTGGGTGTAACGGATGTGTTCAAATATCTGTTGAATTATGAAACGCAGCATGGAACATTTTTATCTAACGATCATCATAAACGGGAACTTCGCGTATGCGTCCTTGGCGCTGAAGTTGCCAAAAAACTATTTCCGGTTCAATTCCCGGTGGGTAAGAAAATTAAATTGGATGATCAGTGGTTCGAAGTTGTTGGGACGATGGCCCCCAAATCCTTGTTCACCGAAACAATTGGCGAGCTAGCCTCACGGAATTTAAATCAAGATGTCTATATTCCTCTTTCTACATTTCTGCGGCGGTTTAGCAAGGAAAAGCAACTTGCCAGCCAAATCGATCAGCTGACGGTAAAGGTTCATGAATCGGAAAAGTTAGTGGAAAGCGCCGCAATAATAAGCCGGATTTTAAACCGCCGTCATCATAAAAATGAAGATTTTGATATCATCATTCCATACGAACTCCTAAAGCAAGAAGAAAAGGAAACCCGCATTTATAATGTTGTACTAGGTTCGATAGCGGCGATTTCACTTCTGGTTGGAGGCATTGGCGTTATGAACATTATGCTGGCCTCGGTTCTAGAGCGCACCAGCGAGATCGGTATTCGACGATCCATTGGCGCTAAAAAAAATGAAATCCTTATACAGTTTTTGGTGGAAGCCGTAGGCCTATGTTTAGCTGGAGGTATTATTGGAATTACACTTGGATTTGTAATGTCGCTAATAATAGACAGCCTGGCAGAATTTACCACCATCATTACACCCCTATCTGTAATCCTGGCATTTGGTGTGTCTGGTGCGGTGGGTATCATATTTGGTACATTTCCGGCTAAACGCGCCGCAAACCTGAATCCCATCGAGGCGTTAAGGCATGAATAATCCAGATGTTCCGCAAACAATAATATTTTTCATGAGAGACCCATTGAAAAAATCATCAGTAATTATTTTTACAATTTTGATTACTTTGTTTAATTCGTATAGTAAAATTATCGCATGTTCCCCCCACTATGTGCTTCCTATTAATTTTGATAAAACTGAATATATTTTCCTTGGCCCGTGTTACTAAGATTATTGGTCCTAAAACTATAAATTTTTGGTCATATGACGGTAGAAAAAATAGTAATGAAGCATATGGTCTGTTGGTCGAATTAAAAGATGAGATTTTCACACCAAACAAGCCAAAAAGGTATTTTGAAGTTTATCTTTACTTTATGGGTAATTCTTGTGAACGAGTACCATATTCTGAAGAGAAAGTCAAGTCTCCTTATAAAACTGGTACCGAAGTACGTGTTATTGGGAAGGAATTGGATAATTTTATAAATGAAGCAGGGCATGGTAATATTCAATTGGAAGCTTCTATTTTTACTTTAGGACATATCTATCCAAACAATTTTGGGGATTATCCGGTTACGACATCTTCTTCAATATTCTCTTATCAAGATTTTAACAAAACATATCACAAACTTTATAAAAAATTATTAGATGATTATAAGGCAAATCGACAACCAGTATGGGAGTTAATTCAGTCTTTGAATTCCGTAGCAGAATTCGAATATAGAAAAGATCTGTTACGTCTTGAGCAGGAAAAATCAAATGAAAAAAAATTAAATATTTTAAAACGTTTAGCATTTTATAAGTCTCATGGAGGGGATATTGTTTTCCATCGTTTAGTTAGAAATCATATTAGTGAAGCAAAAACCATTCAAGACTTGATTGAATTTCGAAAAAGAAATTTTCAATAGACAAACCCAAAATTATGGAGGAATGCATGATTACAATGAACCATCAGTTTAAAATATTCCGAATTCTGTTTATCATATCTATCTTGCTTTTCCTCCTTGTAAGTTATTCAACAGCCCAAGAGAAGAAACTCCTCACATTAAAAGACGCTATTGCAATTTCGCTGGAAAAAAGCTACCGGATGAAGACATTGCGGTTAAGTTTGGTGCAAGCCGAAGAGAATCTCCATGCAGCCAAAGGTAGATTTAAAACCAATGCCGATATACGATTTGATATGCCAAGTTGGAGTGAATCGGTCAGTGAAATCCAGGTCCAGAACGCTTTGCCGGTTTTTAATACAACCAGCCGACTTCGTTTCCAGGGTATCTTTGATATAAACCAGCCGTTGCCTACCGATGGGATATTCACACTGCGTGGATTTGTCTATCACAGGGATGTTTCTACATTCACCGCCGATTTAACCCAGGATATAAAGCGCAAGGAAGTTTATACATCATTGAGCCTTCGTTTCCAGCAACCGCTTTTTACAATTAATCGATTAAAATTAGGATTAAATAATGCCAATCTAAACTACGAACGCACCGCCCTTCGTTATAAGAGAAGCGAATTAGATATCGTATATTTAGTGACACAAGCGTTCTTCAATTTATATCAAGCAACTCGACTAGAACAAATCGCAAATGATGATGCAAACCAGCAACAGGAACTATACGATCTCGCCAGCAAAAAATATGAAGCAGGTTTAATTCCAGAGGTAGAGGCTTTACAAATGGAAGTCGATTTGGCTGAAAGCAAGAATGCTTTAGTCGAAGCCCAGGGTAATCTGGCAAGAAGCGAGGATGTTTTTAAACAGTTAATCGGTTTGAAATTTTCCGACAATATCGGCGTACAAACCGATTTTGATTTTTCAAAAATCACTGTAGATCTGGATAAAGCAATCACTATGGCGCTGGCAAACCGATCTGAAATTCGTGAATCAAAAATAGATGTTGAACTGGCCAAACTCGCCGTTAAAGAAGCGGACGCCAGGAGTGAAATACGCGGTGATATTGAGGCGTTTTATGATATTACCGGAATTAGCGATCCCTCTCTTCCGTATGGCTCCGCGCCAGGTACATTATTTGATTCAAGTTTTGAAGATATGAGGAGACGGCCCAATAATCGTGGTGTTGTATTTACACTTTCAATGCCAATCTGGGACTGGGGTGTAAATTCAGCCGAGGTGGCGGCGGCAGATGCTAATTTGTCCACCGTGGCATTAGGGCTTGATGAGCAACATAAAACCATCACACGAGAGGTGCGTGAAGTTGTAGGGAAGCTGAATGAAGCAGAGAATCGATTGGAAGTTTTGATTAAAAACCAGGAAGTAGCTCAAAAAGCTTTCGATATATCCATTGAAAGATTTAACAATGGCGATATAACAGTTCAGGAACTCGCATTGGACAGAAATAGACTCACTCAGTCGAAGTTTTCTTATCTAAATGCTTATATCGATTACAAATTGTCACTGGCTGATTTGAAGCGCAAGACGATGTTCGATTTCGAAAAAAATCAAAGTATAATTGGCATTGAATAGAAAAGGAGTCTTTTTTAGCCACGAATTTGATATATTCGATTTTACTTAAGAAGATTCATATGATTCAATAATAAATTTATTTTTTTAGTGCTAATACCCATGGCTCAACCGAAAATACAAAATCAATTCAAATTCAGCTTTTACTAAATAATACTGGCCATCGTTTCAGGTTGCACTAGCAGCCCAATCTCTGAAAATTCTGAAATTGAAGTTCCTAGCCTTAAAGGATGGTGCGGATCCAGAGGGGACATTTATCTGGTTAGAGGGATTTGATTCCAGTACACGAGTGGATTCATCGGGAAATTTTGAACTGAGTATTCCTCCAAAGCAGGCCCAGGGTGGCACGAATGGCATCAGTGGTATTTTTAAAATTTATTATTATATTGCCAATTACGAATTAGCCAGCTCAAATATTGTTATAAGAAACAGTGAATTTGTTTTTTTATCCGGTGATTTGAATGATATCGGCGAATTAACGCCGGTTACTTTGCAACGGAATCTTAGAATCCATACTAAAGTTATCCCGGATTCTGTATCAACCGATTATACCGGTTTTATTGATGTTGAAGTATCACTTGTGGCAAATAATCCTGTAGATGTTGAATTTCCCTTTTCTGTTCCCCGTACGCTTGGAGTGATACTAGCTTGTTGCGATTCTACCAATCAAATTATAATTTTTAAAGCTTATCCCAATGTGTTATCATCCTCAATTATTGAAATTAAAGATTCTCAAATTACAAGAAGTTTAAGTTTTACTTTAGCGACAATCGATCTTCCTGCCGGCGATTATGAGATTATTCCTTATTTGTTTGTTAATCGGGACGATATCCCTTCCGAATTACTTCTTAACCTTGGTGATACGGTAAAAGCTCTTGGCCGGGAATATTTAAACATGCCTCTTAAACGAACCGGCGGTAGTTTTGAAATAACTACAGTACGATAATAATTGGGGCTAATGGAATAAATTATTGGTATTCAATTCTGATCAGGGTAGTAGAGGTGTTCGCACCCTGTGGAATCGTTAAAATAATATTAGCCCGAACCGGTTTAGATCAGTCGCTTATACTGGAAAAAGAAAATACAATAAATGTATTTAAGTATTTGTTATTATGATATTAATAGCTGTTATTAATGATTTGGATGAACGAGTTTATTTGTAACCTATAAATATTACGAGGGACTCATTCATACTTATGTTAGGCGGATGTGTTCATTCCGTATATCATGTCAAATGAGATGATCTACAGTTCTTTAGAATTACTTGTTAGGCAAGGACAAAAAAATGGCAGTAAATCAAGCTGAAAGAGCATATCTGGCGTGGCCAATTTTGATTGGACAGGCTAAGAAAGGTAAAACGATAGCGTATAAAGCACTTGGAGATGCTATCGGCATCCATCATCGAACTGTTAGATATGTCCTTGGACTTATACAAGATTACTGTTTAGAGGAAAAGCTACCACCTTTGACAATCCTTATTGTAAACCAATCTGGAAAACCAGGAGGTGGCTTTATAGCGTGGGACGTAGACAATTATGATGAGGGTTTCAATAAGGTCGTCGAGTATAATTGGGATTTAATAGATAATCCGTTCTCATATGCCAGTGACGGAGAACGATACGATCAACTTATAACTACTCTGATACAAAAACCAGAAGAGTCAGAAGATGTTTATGTTAAAGTTAAAACAAGGGGTATAGCCCAATCAATGTTTCGTGATGCTTTGCTAAAAACGTATAAGAATAAATGTGCATTCACCAAACTTTCATTTGTTTCTGGATTGCAAGCAGCACATATCATTCCTTGGTCTAAATCGTCAAAATCCGAACGGATGGATATTCGAAACGGGATATTATTAAACAGCTTTCATCACAGTCTGTTTGACCAAGGCATGATAACAATTACAGATGACTACAGAATCGTATTCTATGACCCTGATATGGATGAAGGACCGTATTCTGAATATGACAAACTGTTAACCGTCAATCTTCATTTAAAGAAAATGATGTTGCCAAAGAATAAAGACCATTGGCCTTTAGCTCAGTATATTTTAAGGCATTACGAAATTCATGAATGGAGTGAATATTTGCCTAATCGGGTAAGGGCGGGTTTCACTCCCGCCCTCCCCACACCACCCGGCATCCCGGCTAGCCGGGACCGGGCGGTTCATCGAAGGATTCACTAACCATTCGGATAGTGAAACGCAATCCAGAGTTCGCGAACCGAAACTAATCCTTGATCTTTGAGCCAGGCGTTATTCATACCCAATTGGGTCGCATACGTCCGAGCAAGTCGCCAGGGGCCTTTACTACTCAAGCCCACTGGAATTGCTTGCGATTTGGATGCTCCGAGACTGAGAAGATTACGAATCCGAGTACGAGTTCTGCGCCACTGTTTCATATAGCACATCCGAACACGACGACGAATCCACTCATCCAACTCCGGAAGTGGACGGTAGTACCTTGACAAAGCATAATAATTCATCCAGCCGCGAATGTAGCTTGACAGCTTCTGAAACCGAGCCTCCATGGAGATACCCCAGCTTCGGGCTGTCAGGCGGCGGATGTTATACTTAAAATTCGCAAGCGACTCGGACGACCAGACGATGCGTTTACCCGGGAAAATAAACCCCAGGTACTCGCAGTTCTCGCCTCGAACGATGCGGCTCTTCTGGCGATTAATTTCCAGTTTCAGCCGACGCTTGAGAAACCGGATGACGTTGCGGCCAACACGAACGGCTGAACGCTTGCTTCTGACGAAAATAAGAAAGTCATCGGCATAACGCACAAAACGGTGACCACGCTGTTCCAGTTCTTTGTCAAAATCGTCCAACACGATATTGGCAAGCAAAGGCGAAAGCGGCCCACCCTGCGGAACGCCTTCTGTGGTCGGCTCAATTTTGCCGTCCACTTCGACTCCTGCTCTGAGGTAGCGGCCAATTATGCGTAAAACGCGCTTGTCTCTCACCTTGCGTGCTACACGGGCCATGAGAACGTCATGATTGACTCTATCAAAAAACTTTGACAGGTCGATGTCCACCACCCACATGTAGCCGCTGTCCAATATCTCTCGGACACGTTTAACCGCGTCATGGGCGGATCGACCAGGGCGAAAACCATAACTCGACTCAGAAAAATCCGGGTCAAATAGTGGTTGTAGCGCCTGCAATATCGCCTGTTGAATCACACGGTCAAGTACCGTCGGGATACCCAACGGACGTTTGCCGCCACTACGCTTGGGAATGTCGTGCCGCTTAACCGGTGCTGGACGATAATTATCGTCCAACAGTGACGCTTTGACTTCACACCAGTGAGCCCGAAGCCATGCCGGAAAGTCTTCGATGATTACACCGTCGACTCCGGCAGCGCCGCAGTTGGCACGCACGCGTTTCCAGGCACGAAGTAGGTTGGCTCGATTGAGAATTAGTTCCAACATACACTTACTCCTTCTTGTTCAAGGTTTGCAATCGCTAATGCGCCGTCTCACAACTAATCCCGATCGGGAATCTGCATTGTAAACGAGGACTAACGAAGCTACTCCTTGACTCACGATGTTCAACCCTTCACCATATCTCAACCATTACGTTGAGCATTCGGCTACTATGGTCTCTGCTGACTTCTGCTTGATTATCCCGTAAGTTTCCTTACGGAACGCTATGTGGACAGTGTGTGGTTTACTATCGTTGTTTTGTGTCTCTTGTAATGGACTCTTCCATGACGATAGCTATCATGCAAGCCAGGTTATTGGTTACCCGGGTTAACCAGTCCGGGATTACCGTGACCGTCTACATTGCCTGCCAAACA
>JADFJB010000099.1:11976-17568 GCA_022566355.1 candidate division KSB1 bacterium | reverse complement strand
ATCGTTCCTCCTCGCGGGGAAGTGGTGCGGCTGTTCGCCATGAAGCTCGTGTACTACTCCTATATCATCGTTTTGCCACTCGTTTTCCTCGATATTGCCTGGTGGCAGTTCTTGATCGGGTTCCTCGCCATGCACGTGACCGCAGGTTTGATCCTCAACCTCGTGTTTCAGCTCGCCTACGTGATCGAAGGGCCGGAATATTACGCCCGCGCGCGCGGAACAGAGCGAAATGATTGACGACGCATGGCTTGTGCACGAAATGAAAACCACGGCGAACTTCGCCCGTAGGAACCGGCTTCTTTGCTATTATGTGGCCGGTCTGAACTTCCAGATCGAACACCATCTATTCCCCAAAATCTGTAGTACTCACTATCCTGCCATCGGCTCCTATCGTCGAACAGGTGGCCCGTGAGCACGGCATTCCCTACAACGATCATCCGACGCTTTTCGGGGCATCCGGTCCCACTTTCGGAAGCTCAAGTATTTCGGCGATCCAGCCAGCATCGTAACGTTCTGAGTTTATCTAGCTATCCTCTAAACTCGAATCTAAAAGCTCATATAAGCAATAGATGGATTCAGCCTATCCGGAGCACGTCATACATGTCACGTGAACAAAGCAGAGGAGGAGAGATATACTATCGTACTGATAGTATATTTCCCTTGGAGTTTTGATCTATGAAATGCTTCCAGGCCCAACTGTCCTTCAAAGGAGATTAAACAAGCCATCACCTATTCCATTCTGAATGAGAATCAAGAACCAATCACAGCTTTACTGACAGGTAATCCGATGGAATTGGATCTCAAACCTTCCGAAGGTTCTTTTCGCTGGAGCCGTTCTTAGCATTGTGATTTTAAACTCAGCTTGATATTCCTTTTTCAGACCAGGGGAAAGCCAACTTACCCCCGAAAGAAAATTGCTGGGGTTCTGCCGTTTGAGAATTTGAGGTTGGCTGAAGATGCCTATTTTTCTGATGGAATAACCGGCGAGATCACACGTCGTTATCTGGGTTCGGAGTTGTTGCCCGCTCCAGCGCCATGCAGTACAAGAACACCACAAAGGGGCTGGTGCAAATAGGCGATAAGTTGGAGGTAGAAGTACGTTCTCGAAGGAACCATCAGTAGGAGATCCAAACCGACGGCAGCAGGTATGTCCGCGTTAATAATATTAATTTTTAATCTTATTCTTTAGAATCATCAGACAGGTAAGTCTTTAACTTGTCAGCTACGCTTTTTAAAACAGCTTCTTTATCGTAAAAACCTCTATCAATCCGGTTAAAAATAATCGCTAGTTTTTTAACATCTTTTTCATTAAGTTGAGATGCTTGTTTATTCTCCGAAGCCAATAGATCGGCAAGTTCTTCTGACTTTGCCATTTTACCGGCAATGTCTGAAATAACTTGGTCTTGATCATAATATTTTGATGCTATTTTCCCCTTGACATCCTCAATTCGTTCCTGACGAATGTCGGAGATAGAGTTTAATTTGGACTTTGCAATTTGCAAAAGTTCTTCCTGATCATGTAATTTATGCGCCCGGAGAGAAATATCCAGCTTGTCACTCTTTGGTCGGGTATTGGCGCTATCCTTCGCTTTTGCTTTATTGTTACCGTCTAGCGGTTGATTTTTAGGAATCAAGCCATTTGGTATTCCGTCAATCTTCATGTCGGCCAATCCTCTTCAATTAGAATCAAAATAGATTTTGTTACAATTTGTTTTAAATTAATCAATGTGTAATAAAAATACAAGCTATTATTCCTAATTCCGATTTGTATAAACCGAGATTAAGCATTCTTGAAAAAAGTCAATTGTTCCAAGCTCATGGGTTAGTTCTGTTTTACGTTTTTCCAAAAAAATTCTATTTTCATTTTCAATAATTAGAACATCCTCTATCACCTTAGAAATCGAATCAACCAATGTTAATATTCTAATCCTTTCTTCCTCGGTCAAGTGTTCCTGTAACTCCGACCAATTTTCATAGTAGTATTTAATATCCCTACCCCATTTCTTTAATCGATGTAGTAAACCTTCCTTATCATCTCTACTTGAAAATAACTTAGAAAAGTTCTGCTTTTTAATGCAGTCATTCTGCTTTTTTGATATTCTTAGCAATGAATTTATTGAACTCTTATGTAAATTAAGGGCATTTATTAACATCATGCCATTATGGTTATTCATAATTTCATTTCCTTGGTTCTCGGCCCGCTCTCAAACATCCTTAACTATCGTTACAATTCTCTAAAGAATTTCATCCGTTTACGTCCAAAGGGGAGAATTCTTCAATCTGTTTTTGTGTGATATACTTCTTATGACTCTTCCTGGTCTTTTTCAAAACTGACATATTTATTTTCAGCTGTTCCATTTCCTTTCGAAGTAATTCTTCATTTTTCTTATTCATGCTTAGAAGTGTCGTCAAAATAGCTTTCGCTTCACCCTTATCATTGTCAGCCAAATTGTCTTTTGAACCTTTCTTTAAATGGCTTCCTTTTGAAGAACTAAGAAGTTCCCAGCTATTTTTTAAGTGCATTTTGGAGTTTTCTATTTTCCCCATAATTGAGGTTAAATGATCCCAATCCTCTTCACTTAAGGTATAAGCCTGGTCTTCTATTAATGTTTCCAGGCGTTTTAAAGCGTTTATGTATTGTTGCCAAACAATATCAGCTACGTTGGTTTTATTCATCTTATCCTACTATCGACATATTTTGGTAATTTATTTGGGCTGATTTTGATTCTTTTGATACTTCAGGATTTTTTTGTAACATTTCACTCCATGTAGAATTCAGATCTTTGCTGATTTGTATGACAACATCCACTGCTTCTGTATCATTTTTAAGATTAATCAAGTTGAGTTCACGATACATGTATAAATAAAGTGACTGCAGATTATTTGCAATTTCACCTGCCTCAAAATTTAAAGAGCTAGTCAGCTCAATAAGAATTTCTTGACTTAATAATATTGAGTTGCATTTATCTTCAAGTTTACTAAAAATGATAAATTCCTTGGCATTGGTAAGCTCTTTTTCAAGCCTGGCAAATAACATTGAAACTAATTTCCCGGGATTTGCAGTGGACAACTGAACTTTTTTGTAGTGAGATATCTGGCTCTGGTATTCCATGTTAGTTTTATTCCCTCGTTGATATGATTTTTTGTTTAACCACTTATAATAACGCAAGTTGGGCTGTTAAAAAACTAGAAAGGCTATTCATTTGTGCTATCACTATTTCCAGGTTTATGAAACGTAATTCCAAAGTGGAAATTTTTTGACCAACCCTTATTTCCATGGCATCAATCTGTTTTTGTATATTGTCAACGGTATCCTTTAAAGAATCTTGCTTTGTGGAGACAAAGCCTGTGAATGAATCGGTAATGTTTTCAATGTGATTAAACAATTGTTCAGCGACACCCAATGTTAAAGTAATATTACCTTGCGAAGCGCCTTGTGTTGTCAATTGGCTCGTTGTAATCGAAACTTTGAGCACAAGACTGTCTATGTTTGATTCATCAGCATCCCCGGTTAAAAATTGTCCTTTGCCGGTAGCGGATTCTCCATTTATCGTCCCGGCCACATCCTGGCCAAGATATTCTGCGTCTGCCATTCCCAAATTATTTACACTCTGACTAATGGTAAATCCGTTACTAAGTCCGTGATCATTATGAGTCAGCTTTAGGTTTCCGCTGCTATTACTTGCAGTCATATTTATAGAATACCGCCCTGTCTGCGTTAAACTCATGGTACTAAAGTCTAAACTTCCTGCGCCTTCATTATTTGCCGTTAATGTGATGTCCAGGTTACTGGAACCTGTTTCGTTATTTGTTACGACAATTGCACCATTACTATCTATCGATGCGTTGACAGTGTTCTGATAAATATCCTGAATCTTGTTCAGAAGTTTTTGTACCGTATCCCCGGAAGCGATTGTATACGTGCCGGATACGGATTGACCTCTGTGGGTCTTTCCTGAAATGCTGATGGTATCTCCAACGGTAACACTATGATCGGTATTCGTCCACACTGTAAGTGAAGTAGCCGCAGCGGCACTTTCTAATATAGTTCCCGTAGAAGTTTTTATTTGCTTATGTTCTTTGGCCAATTCAGCATTGATTTGACTGACAATTGCATCGATATCAGCGCCACTTGCAATGGATACGGAAGCAATTTGGCTTGTCGCCTTATCGGTTATCGTAAGCACCTCGGCACCGGCTATCCCAGCAGTCAGATCTGTAGTTCCGGTTAAAGCGCCCTGTGTAGCTGCTTGCGTAATATTTACTGCATAGGTCCCGGCATTAGTGCTTTTTGTATGAGAAACAAATGTAACATCTCCGTCTGTCGTTGAACCGAATGCGGAAAATATTTTCATGACGCCATCAAAATCATCCTTGATTTCTTCAAGAAATTTATTTGAATCTAAAGATAATTTCCCATTTCGATCCGTATCTATTCCAACTTGGGACAAGGATCTCAAGGCCGACGGCAAAGCAGTGTTACGATCGCTTATGATAGCTCTAATTCCATTTTGTACGGAAGTTAATCCGACATCGCCAAACAGCACACCGGCTTCTTCAGTTTCTTCATCGTAGGTGAATTGTTCACTGATAAAATCGACTAATTTATTGTACTCGGTTACAAACTTTTCCACATTGTCTATTATTGCATCATAATCTCTTGTAACTGAAATGATGATGGTTTTTGTGGTATCGGCTTTTTTTAAATCAAGCGTAGTGCCACTCAGAATATCGGAAATGCTGTTTGTATTCCGAGTTACTTTTATGCCATCAATTATGAGTGAATTATCGCGACCGGCTTCAAGTTCTCCCGATTCTCCTACACCCCCGGTAACAGTTGTAGAAAATGTTCCAAAGTCCAGTGCTCCAGCACCCTCATTGTTTTCCGTTAAGGTTAAAACAAAATTACTAGTACCTGAAGTATTGTTAGTAACGACAATTTTACCATTTACATCTACTGATGCTGTAATCTCACCATTATAAGCATCCTGAATTGCAGTTAATAAATCTTGAACTGTTTGTGTGCTTTTATTAGTAATCGTAAATGTTGATGAAACCGAATCTCCGGAATGGTCTGTTCCGGAAATTGTAATTGTATCCCCATTAACGACACTTGCCCCGGTTATATCATCAAAAGTCGTAGAAGCTATTATATTATTACTTGAAGAAATCTCAGTATTTGCCACACTTCCGGTAAGCTGTTGAGCAGTGGTTCTATCTCCTTCAAGTACCCCTATAGTTTGTAAGACATTATTAACGTCTATAAATGTGGTGGTTCCGGCAATTTTTAGCTTATACACCGTCGATCCATTTTCAGTCGTTGTTACGATAGAAGCAGTTACGCCTGTTGGGGCAGCAGTATTTATATTGTCCCGGATATCACTTAATGAATCTGTTGATAGATCTATAGCGACAGTTTTATCATTGATGGTCACTGTTCCCGATGGCGGTGAGGAAAGATCATAAATTCCGCCAATCGCTGAGGAATTATCACTGAATGTGTCAGATTGGGCGCCATTGGATATTAAATGCTTAATCGAAACTGAAGATGAAACATGGAAACCTAAACTTTGTAAAACGTCCGCCGTGCTT
>JADFJB010000099.1:0-11966 GCA_022566355.1 candidate division KSB1 bacterium | reverse complement strand
AGATCAAGAGAATCAACGCCTTCATTGTCGCCGTTAATAATCAAGCGAAAATCAGTCGAATCTACCTGGATAATCGAAGCAGTAGCTTTTGCATTTGCATTGTTGATTTTATCAACAATATCAACAAGGTCATCTGTTGAGCTTATTGAAACTGCTTTTTGATTGACTAAAAATTCACCAGAAAGATTCAAGGCTGTGGTTTTACTTGTAAAAGCAGATGAACCATATTTCTGAGCACTCGCTAAAGCCATAATGATAACAGAATGGCTCCCCGCTGATGCGCTGGAAGTAGCGGTTAAAGATAAAGATTCTTTAGTTGCGGTATCGTCTGTTTCTGTTATATATAAATTAAAGTCGCTTTTTTTGCGTATATCATCGATTACTGATTTTAGCGATTGCAGCTTGGAATTTACTTGTTTCCAGGCGTCTTGCCTTTTGATAAAATCATCTTTCCGGCCATTTAATAAAATGATCGGACGCCTTTCCAAAGAAATAAGACTTGAAAGTATACTTTGTGTATCTAAACCGGATGCCAGTCCACCAATTGAAAAGCTACCGGGCATCGATAAAACCTCCTATCAAAAACACACCATATCCCAAAGAGAACCTACGCTCTTTCATCAAACATCATTCCAAGAACTTCATCTATTCTTGCCATTATATTCAGCATATCTTCCGGGGGAATTTGTCGTATGGTTTCACCAGTTTCTTTATCTATTATTTTGACAATCACTTTGCCCAAGCGATCGTCAATTTCAAACCTGAGCTCGTGATTAAACAAATCTACAACCTGATTGAGCTCCTCAGTTTGCAATTTAACAGCATTCTTATCAACATTACCATCATCGATTTTTTCGGCGAAAATTTTCTTTTGTGCTTGTTCTTGAGAATGAGCGATATTGGATTCTTCAGTAACAACAGAACCAATATATGGGTTGTATTCTGCTGCAACTTGTCCAACTGAACTGACTTCACTCATTTTGACCACCCTTTATTATTCTTTAAAAAAAGTATCAAGTGGGAGTTAAATGAATAACCCCCACCTGATTAACGGTTAAACTAGGTTTATCGTAACAGGGATAGTACGTTTTGTGACGTACTGTTTGCCTGTGCCAACATTGCAGTACCTGCTTGAACAAGAACTTGATTTCTTGTGAACAAAGATACTTCCAGTGCAAAGTCTGCATCTCTAATTTGAGATTCAGATGCTTGCAGGTTTTCTGCAGTGTTATTTGAACTGGCAATTGTGTATCCGAGCCTGTTCTGAACCGCACCTAATGTAGCACGCTCGCCATTAACGGCGCCGATTGCGGTGTCTAATGAATCCAGCGCTGATTGTGCGGCAGACCTGGTAGAGACACCTGTACCGCTCAATCCTAAATTGCTGCCTGTTGCTTTCAAGTTACCAATACTAAAGGTAATCCGGTTGTTAGCATCGTTATCCGCGCCAATCTGGAATGACCCACCCGAACCTGCATCCACAGTGATAATCGTGCCTTCCAAATCCTGATCATCGTAGGCTTCGTTCAGGGTAAGCGTGATTCCCAATTGTGAGAAGTTCACAGTTATGGTTTCACCTTCACCAGGATCAGCTGCTATTGTAACAGATTGAGTAATTGTGCCATCAGTCATTTGAATTGATGTTCCGCTTGCATCTGTTATGGTGAAGACTCCTGCGGCAGCGCCATTCAATTCAATCTTCTGAACACCAAGATCTGCATCAGCAGTTGTTTGAGCAGACGCAAAACTTACTGTATTGCCACTATAACTACCATTGACCAGTGCTACACCATTATACTTTGTGGCATCAGCAATACGATCAATTTCAGAACTTAATTGGTTATATTCTGAATCCAGGTATCCACGATCTGTGTCTGTTACACTGTCAGAAGATGCTTGAACAGCAAGTTCACGCATCCGTTCTAACATATTATGAATCTCAACCATCGCACCTTCAGCGGTCTGCACCAGATTTACGGCCTGAGAGGCATTTCGACTTCCCATACGCAAACCGGAAATCTGGGCGCGCATATTTTGCGAAATACCCAGTCCTGCAGCATCGTCAGCCGCACGGTTAATGCGCAATCCTGACGACAGGCGCTCTAATGATTTTGATAACAGCGCATCGTTTATCTCCAAGTTACGACCTGCGTTAAGCGCAGCGATGTTATTATAGATTCTTAAACCCATGTTATACCTCCGTGTTTTTAGAAAATATGCATCCTTGCATATTAAGTCAGTTTACTTTGTTCATCTAATTCTAGCTGCCGGCATTAGCCGGAATTTTTTGAACTTATTAAATTATCGTCAAATTATGAAATTACTTTAATGGAAGATTGATGTTTTGGATTGAATAAAAAGAAGAATTTGGGGGAGGTCACTTGAAGATTAAAGACTGGAAAGAAGAGGTTGTATTGAATTATTTTTAACTTGCTCGATTTGTTTTAGGCACATCTGATGTGCTTCATCGACACCTAGTTGCAAGTAACATCGACTCATTTTATCTAATATTGCTATTACCTGTTGATCGTTTGTTGTAAAATTTATTCCCTGTTCAAATGTATTTATTGACTGAAATAATCTATTGTTTTTCATCTGAATATCAGCCAACTGCAATAAATACCTCAAAGTATCTTTCTGATCAAGGAATAAAGCCACACGCAATTGTAGTTCTGACAACACAAAATCCTTGTTATTTATTGACTGTTCTATTTCTTTTGTGATATGAACAACAACTTCATTAATGCTTTTTTCTTGTAATTCCGGATGACTACCATTAAACTTTGTCCAGAACGATTCCGTTTTTTCAAAATACAAATCTAATAAATAACTCATCCATACTTTGGTTTTGCCATTTAAATACAAAGAATATTTCTGTGAAATAGATAAAAGATCTCCCTTATCCATTAAGCATAAGATAAAAAAAGGACTGAAATTATCGTTCCAAATTTCCAGTTTTTGTAATGTACTAAAATAAGAAAGTGCGTTATCATACCTGCCACTACACTGCTCAATAATTGCTAAATTGTATAAGATGGGTGGGTGGTTAGGTAATTTTTCTAAAGATTGTTTGAAATACCCTTTTGATTTGGATAGCCAGCCCAACGCTAAGAATAAATTCCCAATTTTAAAATCATAGTAAAAATATTCAGGATCTTTTTCTTTAGCTAATGTGTAATAGTGAACGACTTCTTTATAATTGCCGGTGTTTCTATTCACTTCAGCAAGAAACTTATAAGCATCCGGTTTATGGGGAGCTAATTCTAAAGCTTCATTAAGATACGAATTTGCAGATTCCGGATAGCCTAGTTCCAACTTGCTCTTTCCCAATAATACCAATTTTCCATACTTTAAGATTGTATAATCTAAGGGAAAAGAAGACATTTCTTCCTCAGGATTGATATCTGTTTCATTTAGATATTGAACAGCCTTATCATAATTACCTGAATAAACATACACTTCTGCAATGGATATTCTTAGAAATGCAGTATTGGGATTAATTTCTTCAGCTGTTTTAAGTGCAGATAGTGCGCTATCAAAATCATTTAATTCAAGATATGTTCTACCAAGCAATATCGATGAAAAATAATACATCGGATCGGTTTTCTTAAAATCCGGCGAGTGGTTCAATAGAAATTCAAACTCTGCCTTTGCTTTTTCGTTTTGTTTTAAAGTGTGAAGTGCAAGCGCATATTGATATCGAATTGCGTTATCTCCTGGTTGGCTTTCAAGCCATTTGGACATCATACCAATATAGCGTTCCTTTTTCGCTTTAACAACTTCCAAACTACTGTAACCGGTGTGGTAAAGGATAACCTTCGAATTCACGATAGGTAATCCTAAACGATTGATACTGGTCGCAACTTGTTCATGAACCGGTCTCTCAAATCGGATTTCTTTAAAATTTGGGAACATCCTTAATTGAAGGCATTGGGACTTTTCAAAGCCATCGTTTACTAATTTGAAATAAAATGCTCTATCCGGTTTTTCTTGTGCTAACTTGCGGATAAGAGGATGCTGGTCAGGATAAATCCGGTCATCAGCATCAAGCCAGATAATCCACTTACCCCTAGCATGTTTTAATGATACATTTCTTGCCGCCGAATAATCATCAATCCATTGGAATTGAAAAAGCCGTACACCATGCTTCTTAGCAATCGATGTTGTTTTATCTACGGAACCGGTATCGACAACAATAATTTCATCGGCAAAACCATTGGCAAGTTCAAGACATTTGCCAAGATTTTTTTCTTCATTTTTTACAATCATACATACGCTTATGAGAGGAGCTTCAATTTTTGACTGTTTATTTATTTGATTTTTTTTCTTCTTCTTTTTGATACTCATATTAAACGTCTTTCTAAAGTTTTGGAAAATTATCGAGAACTTCTCAAAATAACGGCCAAGGATAATCTCAGATACTTCTTGTCAAAAATTGGATGATTAACCTGCATTATTCATGAATTATGATTTTAAGCTTAAAATTTCCAACTATGTTATCTCGTCGTGCAGGCTGTTGTAGAGTGTCATTCCATAATGCTTTCAGGCTATCCGAGAACCCCATAACTGTCACCCCCGAGCGCTTTAATCGGGGGTCTATTTGCATTAGTTAAGCACAAAATGAACTTTTGATTAAAGCTTGCAGGAGTGACAAGACCGGTTCTCGGACAGTCTGATTTTTATCGGGGATCTATGTGCGGCCTGTGTAACAAGATTCCCGATAATCCCGCCCCAGGCGGGACGGGAATGACAGTTTTATAAATCAGTTATGAAGTTTGTGAATTATCCAGGTTAAATAAGGTTGGTTAAGAATTCAATAATCTTAATATTCCTGTTTGAGGCTTTCTTCTTTAATGTGATTCATATTTTGTTTATTTTCTCGAATGGAATGGCGTGTAACCAGTTGGATTTCTTTTTGGTTCGAATTCCGATTGTTTTCGATCGCTGCGAATGTTTCAAGTAATTGTTCAGGCTTAATTGGTTTTGTCAAATAAGCTGATATACCAATTTCTCTGCACCTGGCGGCATCTCCCCTTTTACCTGTTGAAGATAGAATCATAATCATGGAGTGGTTTAAATCTTCAGTTTTTGAAATCTGGCTTGCCAGTGTAAATCCATCAATTTCGGAAATATTTGCATCAATGAGTATGTATGAGAAACCTTCCTTTTGAGTCCTTGACTTCTCAATTTCAAGTATAGCTTTTTGTCCGCTTCCCACAATAATCGATTTCATATTCCACTTCGTAAAAATATCTTTAAATGATTTTCTACTTTGTGGTACACTATCAACAACAAGAACTTTTTTATTTTTTAAATTTAGCTTAGAGTGCTTATCCACCGGTATGCTTTTGATATGAGCAATATCAAATTTCACTTTGAAATGGAATTTACTACCAACCCCAACCTTGCTTTCAACCCAGATTTTGCCAGTCATTAATTCTACCAGCTGTTTGGTTAAAGCAAGCCCCAGGCCTGTTCCACCGAATTCTCTGGTAGAAGATCCATCCGCTTGCGCAAACGAATAAAAAATCATATTTAGCTTTTCTTTTGGAATACCTATACCAGAATCCTCGATAGTGAAACGAATCTCAACCCGATTTTCAGATCGAGACAATTGTGAAGCAGTTATTGATATTTTACCTTTGTTCGTAAATTTAATTGAATTGGAAACTAAATTTACCAGGATTTGGCGAAGCCGTCCCGGGTCACCGGATAATTGTTTTGGAACATTGACATCAAATTCTATATTCAAATCCAGTCCTTTCTCATAGGCCAGGGTTGAAAGTGTTTTGATGGAATTACAGGTGCAATCTCTTATGTTAAATTCTATTAATTCTAATTCCAATTTCCCTGATTCTATTTTTGAAAAATCGAGAAGATCATTAATCAATTTCAAAAGTGATTGGCTTGAACTGCGAATTACTTGAATGAAATGTTTTTGCTCGTCGTCGAGTTCGGAATCAGATAATAAATCACTAAAGCCCATAATTCCATTCAGTGGTGTCCGAAGTTCATGGCTAATATTGGCTACAAATTCTGATTTAAGTCGGGATGTTTCCAAAGCAGCTTCTCGAGCAGCTATTAAGCTGCGATCCAATTCCTTACGATTGGTAATATCTCGCACAATTGCCACAACTTCAGAATAACTACTAACAACAATCCTCGCTTCATAATCCCTTAATTTATTGCCTTGTGAAATTTGAAAATCAAAAACCTGTATTTCTTTAGTTTGAAATGCGTTATGAATGCTGGTTCTTATTTGTTCGGCAACATCATTTGGGAAGATCTCACTAATATTTTTTTCGATTACATTTCTTGAATTTTGTGTTTTCTTCGCAGGTTTGTAAGATAAAACCACACCTTGTTTGTCGATCTGAAACATCAAATCAGGAATTGCATTAATCAAAGCCTGGTTTTTTAATTCACTCGCTATGATTTCTTGTTCCGCTCGAATTCTAGCCGTGATGTCAATATTAGAAATTCTTATCAAGTTTTGATTCGGCACAAGAGAAATGTTTTGATGGTAATGAGATTGATTATATTGAACTTCTCTAAATGATTTGGAGCTGCCTCTTGACTTCAAATCTCTCACAAAGGGTTGAATATCACACAAAATAGGATGTGCCAATTCTTTTTTCTCAAGGTCAGGGAAAGAGGAAGAAGTCATCGGATTAACATAGGTAACTTTACCTTCCGGACTTAATTCAATAATCGAGACAGGGTCATTTTCAGGAAAAGTTGCTAACCAGGCCACTTCTTCATGAGCTTTTTTCTTTTCCGTGACATCGGTAATTCGGGCTAAATGATAAGTTTTATCGGAAATTTCAATATCCTTAATTACCATATCACCCCAAAACCCTGTTCCTGCTAAAGTTTTAAATTCTAGTTCCTTCTCCCACTTGCCATTTTTAAGAATTTCGCTTTGCAGTTTTTCCAATGTATCTATTTCAAATGCTAGTTCAGCAAGATTTCTCAAATCAATTCCAACCAAACTATCTTTGTTTTTTGCCTTGAACATTTTTTCTGCGCTAACATTACAATCAACCGTATCCTGTTTTTCCCTATCGACCAGGAACATTGCATCAGCAGACTCATTAAATATCGTTTTCATTAATTCTTCACTGATTTCCAGGGTTTTTTGAATGAGCAATTTGGATCGCAACGCTAAAAACGAAATCAGCCCTACTGTGGCAATAGAACCAATAAAAATGTTTCGATTAACATACGGATTAGGATCATACCAACCGGCTAATGCTGAAGAAGAAATAGTCAAAAGGAAATACCACGAAAGTTGATTGACAGATGTAAAGCTAACACTGCTTGCCAAAATAACTATAACCAGGCTGAAAACATATTCAACGGAGAAGTGGTTAACGGATGCTACAAGGATTGACCACAAGGTAACTGTAAAATTAAAAAAATAGACAATTTGTCGCATCCATATTTTTAACAATTGAATTTTATACGAGAGCCCGACAACAGATAAACCGACAAGAGCCAAAATAATTCTGTCAGTTACAAAATTCTTTGCACCCGGATTTGTATTCTCGTAAATCCCACCTAATATCGGAATGAGAACCATCACAACAATACAAAACTCCCTATAGATTTGCAGATCCTTTTCAGAAAGAGGCAACAAGTTTTTCAAATTGAAAGCAATGGTTCTATTATCGTTCATTAAATCACCATATTTAGATTCATTCAGATATTGATTTTCAAATCAGGTTAACTCACTACCAAATTGCTGTCTTTACAAATTTCAGTAAATTTTTGCATCACTTCATCGTTCATGTTCAAATTAGGAATTATTTGCATAAGGTTTTCTATGGCATCCAGATATTTGGAATCTTTTTCCAAAGCATTTAAAAAGTAATCCGCCGCGTCTGAAGTGTTCCCTAATTGCCAATTTAGCACACCGAGATTATTCAGAGCTACAACATAT
Organism: candidate division KSB1 bacterium; assembly: GCA_022566355.1. Classification (NCBI taxonomy): domain Bacteria; kingdom Pseudomonadati; species Candidatus Zhuqueibacterota bacterium. The sequence continues at coordinate 4,024 of JADFJB010000099.1, read as the reverse complement.
TCCGGGTCCCATTCTAAAGCTTTTTCGAAATGCTCCTTTGCATTTTCTAATCGATTTTTTTCAAATGCATTTTCACCACGAATATTTTCTGTTTGCGCTAATGCTTCCAAATCCTTTTTCAGGAAATATTTTCTTCCACGAAATTCTATTTCATCTTTCCATTTTTCTTTAAATAATAATAAATTTTGCTCCATTTGATCCTGGTAATCGATATTGTTTGCTTTAAATGAAAAGTTACCTTCGTGATGAATAAAAACATCGCCAGCAACAATTTTTTCATATCCGGCTAAACGAGCTCGTAAACAATAGTCATCATCTTCGAAATTGCCGTTTCCGAATCTTTCATCCAAAAGTCCGATTTTGTCAATAACCTCTTTTTTAATCAATAAACAAAAACCGACTAATATTTCATTCGTCAATAAATACTCGTTTTTATGTTGATTAGTGAAACCTTTTGCATAGGTTTGCAATTCAGCTTGCGATTTATATTTTGGACTATCAACTATCTGTGAAGAAGAAAATACCCAATTCGTTTTTGGACCGGCTAAGCCAACTTCCGGAGCAAGGTTTATTGCGCGCAGCAACCCATTTAACCAACCTTCAGTAACAATGGTATCGTTATTAAGAAGCAAAATGTAATCACCCTTACTATTTTTTATGCCAATATTGTTTGCAGCGGAAAAACCAAGATTTTTCTGATTATGAATAGTCTTCGCATTTGAAAGGGAGTCTATATATTCCAAAGTTCCATCCGTTGATCCGTTATCTACAATAATTAATTCATAGGAAATATTTGTATACTTGTGAATGCTTTCGATACAGTTTTTTGTTGCTTCTAATCCGTTAAAAGTAACCAAAATAATTGAAACCAATTCGTCTGGAGTTGGTCTCATAACAGTATCGTCATTTTCAAAAACTTCACTTAACAATACTTTCATTCGATGTGTATAAGTATGGTTAGCTAATATGTTTTTTCGCCCTTTCTCTGCAATGAACTCTCTTTTCTTTTCTTCTTTGAGATAGTACTTTAGTTTTTTAAGAAGTTCAGCTTCACTTGAATATTGTACGAGTACTTGTTCGTCCTGGAAAATCTCTAGTATGCCATTGTCTGAAACATCGTTTGTAACAAGCAAGCTTCCCGTCGACATTGCTTCAAAAACACGCATGTTGATATCATTTTTTAAACTTCTATTAAAAATAATTTTAGAAGCGCTGTATGTTTTGGCCATCTCCTCAAAAAATTGTTGCCCGATGTAAACATTATCAAAGTTTGATTTAATAATTTGTAAAAGTTTATTCCTTGGCCCATGGGCGTAATGACCAATAAATGAAATATCATATTCCTTATTTACTTGATGTTTTTTGTGAATTTCTGGATCCGCAGCCAGGGGAAGCCATTTCACGTTGTTAATTCCATCACGCTTTAATTTTGCGGCCCCGTCTTTTTGAGCTGCGAAAACAAAATCAAATTTTCTGGACTTTTGCAAATCAACATTATATTGAAGGTGAGTATCAATCACCCACCAGGCGTTTGGCCTGAGATAATAAGGGATCGCATAGTTAAGACCATCATCGATAAACAGAAAAAGATCATAACTCCCAGGCGTTAAACTTGCTATTTGGCTCGGAAGAAAATGGTCGGTCTGGCAAATTTGACACAACGCTCGCTTACAATATTCACCAGTTGTATCTGGACGTGCAGCATTGTCATAAATGAGGGCAATTCGTTTTTTTATTGACAGTGATTTTGGTACTTTTAGTAGAGGTTTCAATCCTTCTGTAAATTTAGAAGGGATGCCCAAGATGTCTAAGCCCCAAAGCTGAATCGAAGAAGGAACTTTTCCTTCACCATATTTGGTTTCAAGTTTTGCATAAAATCGATCCAGTGACATCTGCATCATTTGCTGCTTTTCTGCGGATTTTAACATCGCAAAGCTTGATTGTCCTTCATGGTAAATAAATGTATCTGTCGCGATTAATAGTTTATAACCAGCGTCTCTCAAACGAAGTGAATAATCAAGATCATCATTGCCAAGAATCAAGTTTTCATCCAATAAGCCAACTTTATCGATCGTCTCTTTCTTAATCATCATGCAAAACCCGATTAGCAGTTTAGTTTCGATAGATTTACCATTGTTTGTCTGGTAAATTCTTGCGCTTAATTCCTCAACAGAGAAATTGCCATGCAATTTTTTATCGATATGCTCATTCACATTTTGTAACCCGGCAGCATAGTTTGAAATGGGTCCAACAGCGCCGACTTCATTGTTAAAATGAGCTATCAGTTGCTCAGCCCATCCTTGCAAAACGGCAGTATCTGGATTCAATAGAACAACATATTTTCCTCTTGCTTGCTGAATACCTTGATTTGAAGCCTTGGAAAATCCTGCATTCTCGTCATTTTGTATGATTGTGATAGGAATTCGAAATTCCAGGTTATTGTTGATAACTTCTTTGACATTTTTATTCGAAGCATTATCAATTAGAATGATCTCATATGAGATCGTCGTATTTAAATGAATGCTTTGAAGACACTTTCGTATCGTGGCTTCTGAGTTATAGGTGACAATTACAATTGAGACCAATGGCTGCTCTGATTTTGATTCAGGGAGATTTTTGAATTCTTTTATCAATTCAATCGCTTCTTCAGAAATGGTTTTTGCGGGAAAAGAGGTAAGATCAAGTTCATTTAGCAAATCAGGCTGTTTTGTAATCTTCTCAAATAGTGCTGCTAGAGATTTAAAATCCCCCGGAGGAAATAGGAATCCATTAACGCCGTTGGCAATGATCTCCGGAACTCCCGATATGTTTGTTGCAATCACCGGGATGTTCGCATAGAGTGCTTCCCTGATGATGAATGGATAATTTTCGCCTATGGAGGGGATGGCCATTACATCTATTTGAGAGAAGATTTTAGATCGGTCATCTTGTGTAAATGTTCCTTCGTACTCCAGACAATCCAACTCGGCCACTTTAGCGAAGACAAATTCAGACAAATCATCATCGTCATGATTGCCATAGATTTTAAACTTTAATTTGGCTTCGTTCTGGCTGATATCAGGCTGATCAATAAAATGTTCTATCGCTCTGATGAAATCCAAGACACCTTTGCGGCGATCAATCGCTCCGACATATGCAATTCTTATTTTTTCATCGATAGCTTTGGTCTTTGTCAGCACTTTAAATGGTAAAATCCCGGTGGGAATCACTTTAAAATTTGAATTCACAAATCCATTTTTTTGATGAGATTCTTTAGCAAAACGAGAAGGTGTATGAACCAAATCAGGTATGGAAAATGCCGATTTTAAGGTTTCATTCCGATATTCAAATTCACTTATTAAATTTTCAGACTTTTTATCTTTTTGGGCAGGATAACAGCATTGAATACATTTGTTAAGTGATTCGGGCCCGGAACAGTAAGATCCTTCTGACTGAATTAAATGAATTTGTTTGCAGTAAAAATAGAAATCATCAAGTTTAAGAACAACTTTGGCTCCACTTTCTTTTGCAATGGAAAGCCAGTTCACTGATAACCCATACAGATGCTGAAAATGAACAATATCAAATTTATTATTCTTCAAGAAATCACGAAAAGGCTGATCGTATTCCAAATTTAGGAATTCAGATCGTTTCGACTTATAACTTTCAAACAAATTGAACATGACAATTGGGATACCGTTGTAACGAGAATGGTTAAAAGAGAATTCCTTTTTATCCTCTGCAAGAAATGGAAAAAGAACCAAAATATCGTGTCCCAATTTTTGTAATTCTTTTGATAGGTTAAAAGTATACAGTTCTGTTCCACCAGATTTGAAAGGAAGGAAACTATGGATGACTTCTAAAATTCTAAGCTTAGTATTGCTGTTCCTTTTTGACCTTATTTTATCTTTGTTCAATTCTGTCGTAGGCCATAAGTTTCGACTAGCTTTATTTTCTCTACTTCTATTTGCCAATGTAAGAATTAATTGGGATATTCGCTCTGTCGATTTACCATCATTTTTATAATTAAGATCTGGGAGCGCAT
>JADFJB010000098.1 GCA_022566355.1 candidate division KSB1 bacterium | reverse complement strand
CGGTTTTTAGCTGATATAGGTTTGCAAGACGAAGATCCGGTATTTTCGGCAGATGGTCAGACGGTGTATTTTGTCGCTGAAAGAAACGAATGTTACCAGGTTTGGCAAGTTCCATCTGATAGTGGCGCGGCAGGCCCATTACTAGATAATGTTAATAACTTCATTTGCGGTGAAGATATGAGCCTTTCACCTGATGGCCAAACACTGTTTTTCTGGAGTAATTCAACCGGCCAGTTTGCTGGCTTCAACTTACAAACAAGCGAAATCATCTACTATTCCTACGATTCATTTGAGCCATGGATTGGTCCCTCCGGCGAACACTTTGTGTATATGTCAAACTGCAATAACTTTAACTGTGATATTTTTACATCCGACCTTGAAGGCAACAATGTGGTTCAAGTTACCAGTGGTGGCCAGGACTTTTTTCCGCGTTGGGCTGGCCCGTTGGATGGAATTTCCACATCAGTAAATCACTTTAAACCTGGTGAGATTCCAGATGCATTTACGCTATATCAGAATTATCCAAATCCATTTAATCCCTCTACTACTATTAAATTTTCCCTTCCGGAACCATCAGAAGTAATCCTGAAAATATTCGATATACAGGGTGGTTATATTGTGACACTTTTGCAAGAAAGTAGAAAAGCTGGATTGCATATAATCACGGTAGAAGCTTCTCACTTACCCACTGGTGTCTATTTTTACCAAATCCATGTCAAATCCAGCCTGAATAGTACAAAGAGTTTTATGAGTTCTAGAAAGTTTATTTTACTGAAGTAAAATGCAGGATTAATTAGTTAACCTGGATAATTCATGAATCATGCTTTTAAGTTTAAAACTCCCATCTGTGTCATCCCGTCGCGCGACGGGATCTATTTCCATACATTTGAAAAAGCTTAGACTTAAGCATAAAACATAGTGAAAAAACCATTTCCTAGATTGAAAGTGATTAGGTTTATGAATAGGTCAGGTTAGGTAAGAAATCAGGAATATATTGAATTATTAAAACAATTTGAGATTAATTATGATCTAAATATTTATTTGAATAAATGAATCCTCTACAAGGATTTTAAAACCCGGAAATATCATATCTACAATAATGAAACCTCTACGAGGTTATTTATGATCAAATAATAACTTAACTCAATAGAAATGAGCTATCCCCAAATTTGAGTTAACGATCTAGAAGATGTACTTATGAATCAGAGAGTATCAGAAAATATCGTAAATGTTTAATTAGTGCAGGAATTGAAGTTCTCTAATAAGAAAAGATTTGAGCCATAATTGTAAAGGGTATATTTGTGAAATCAGTGCGTTTCAGAAAAACATCGTAGATGTTTAATTATTGTAGAAGCAATTGTTGTCTCAAGCTCAAGATCCTCGTAGAGGATCAATGAAAACACTTTTTGAATTAGGAAGGTTGATGCAGATGAAAACTAAAATAATTTACTTGACTCTTATTATTCTAATGGCATTGACTAAAACTAACCTTGCCCAGGAAATCCCTCTTTCCATCACAACTTACCTGGGTAACGGCCATTCCGAGAAATGGATTGAAAATGGCGTGCCTATTCCACAGTCCAGAAATATCGATCCATCGCAGCTCAGCCTTTGGCAAAATGGCCAACAGGTAGAAGCCGACTTTCATCCACTTGCATACTGGGCCGATGGCAGCATTCGTTGGGCAAAAGTATCATTCGTTACAAACGATCAAACTGGCTATTCTGTTCAAACCGATGTTGTAAATACAACTCAATCCGACTTATTTACAGCGGTTAAAAGTGGCACAGTCTGGACAATAAGTACGGGTGCAATTCGGTTTACAATGAGAGAAAACCTGTTCAACCTGTTTGATGAATTGTGGATTAGCACTAACTCAGACGGTGTGTATGATAAACAGTTCATTGTTGCTGGCGCTTCCGATGGGCCAGGTAATCTTAATGGAACAATCTCTTTGATTGAAGATGGTCCAATTTCAAAACGTTTTGTTTTCAAGGAGGACTATAATACGAATGACGTTGGCGTATATATCTGGATTACTGCGTACAAAAATTCTGGTAGAATCACTTTGGAATATACCATCCGAAATGGCAAAAGTACCAGCCCCCAAACAAAAGCGGGAGCTCTGAATTTGAAGATGAATCCAGGTGGAAATCTGAGCACACTTGTTTATGGTTCTGATGTTATATCTGGTATATCCGTTTCCTCTTCGAACATCACACCACAAAAACGAGGAGCTGCCCAGTTAAGCGGTGATAATGGCGCAGTTTCTGTGCTAATCAACCGATTTTCTGAAATGTATCCCAGGTCAATTTCATTGGATAACAATGGCAATCTCAACCTTGCGCTTACAACAGGCCAAATCCGTCCGATGACCGCTCATGGCGTGGATGTTCATTTCGACTTTCACCCTCAGGTTTGGAGTGATGAAGCATTAAAAGAATGGGCGGATTATTACGAATTTCCCTGGTTCGCTTTACCGGAACACACATTCATTCAGAAAACCTATGCCTGGGACGGCATGTTTATAGGCGACTCCCGATTATTGTTTTCTGGTATCTTTGGTTGGGATGAGAATTATGATTTCACACCAGTAAGCCCCGGTTATTTAAATTATGGTGAAAACAGAATACAGGCAGCTGGTAACGGCCATGGACTCAGTGACCAAATGACAGGCGCTTTCAATCGATTCTTAGTGACTAGAGATATGGATCGATTTTTACAGGCCGAGGAGCTAGCCGTCGCCTGTATGGAAAGCCGGGGGATATTTATGGATGATGTTGAAATTACCTTGGATGGTACAGGATATACTGACGTTGAGGCCTTATTTGGAAGCACGGATTGGACCGATCCGGTTGAAGGCAGAATGTGGGATTCCAATCACCGCGGGCATTATCCGATTACTGAATATTATTATTTAACCGGTAAAAAGCGAGTCGCAAATGCTTTCGATAATCTTAATAAATCTGGAAAATATATTTATTTAACAGATCTGGCTACTCGATACGATCAACGGCCCTCCAGCTATTATCTGACACACTTTGCCAGGAACTACTCCATTACTCGAAGTAATCAAGATAAAGAATTCCTTGATGACTATTGGGAATTTTTGCATAACAAGGGACATAATGTGGAAGGGAACAACAGTTGGGATCCGATTCACAAGAATGGGTTTTTTGCCTCGTGGACGCCATTCGAAAGTGACTGTGGTTTTGCCGGTGATGAAGTCAAACTGATTTTTGCAAGTAATTGGATACAATCAGCGTATGATGTATTTTTCCTGGCTGGATATGAAACTGCGATGGATCACATCTATGCAGGTGGCAAATGGCTAATGCAAATCTATGGTGCATTAAATGTTGGTGAATTCCCAGGTTATTGTTATCGAGCATGGCATCAAACCACTCCATCATCTGCAGCGCCACAGGACTTTTGGAATGCCCAGGATTTTCCGAGTATATCGATCTTTTATGAATTCTTTGGTGATCCAGAGGTATTAAATACTTTACTCAATACGAGCAATGTTTACTGGGAAGGTGGTGGATTGGGATTTGCCTCTGTGGCGGCTTACGCCACGGAGAACCAAAAGCCAGATCATGATCCACCTGCAAAAATAACGAATATTTATTTTAACCGGGATTCATCAACTGGAAATATTCGTTTGTATTGGCGCAATGTCCAGGATGCGGTGCGATTACAAATTAAGTATACTGACCAGGAGGGGCCAATCAAAGATCTACACAGTTTAAATAATACGGACGGGACAGCCTATTGGGAAATGGAACATATCCAAAATGAACCATTACCGACTGCCGGAAATCAATTGCAGTCTTTGGTCCTTGATCTTCCAGGCAATATAAAAGATTATCGTTTTGCCATGAAATCCTGGGATGAATTCAATAATATAAGTGAGATCAGTGAGATAGGTGTATTTGACTCTTTGGCTACATCAGTTGTTTCAATTGAGAAACCGAACTCATACCAGTTAATGCAAAATTATCCTAATCCCTTTAATCCTGTTACGACAATTCAATTCTCGTTGCCGGATCCATCTGAAGTAATTATTAAAATATTTGATAGCCAGGGCCGTGAGGTCACGACATTGTTACATGAAAAACGAGAGGCGGGTATGCATTTAGTTACTGTAGATGCATCGGAATTGACTAGTGGTGTGTACTATTACCAGATTCAATCCCACTCGAGTAGCAAGGATCGTTTTGTGCAAACGAAGAAATTTGTTTTGTTAAAATAAGGGTTAATGTCTGAACCAAGACTTTTGAATGTTACGAAAAATCATCCGGCGGTAATTTAATTTGAATTATTCTTAACGCAGCTCAAGGCTGTAAAATTTAGACAGGATAAACAGGATTATCAGGATAAAAAAAACCAGTATATCTTGTTAATCCTGTCAAAAAATTGTTTAGAAAGGAAAACATATGAAACGCTTTCTAATTTTACTCGTCCTTCCTTTTTTCCATTTTGTTATGGCGTATGCCCAGGGCAACTGGCAATGGCAAAATCCAAAACCCCAGGGCAATTCCCTGCAGGATATATTCGTCTTTGATGAAAATACTGCAATTGCCGCCGGCAACGATGGCGCCATCATTAAAACAGGAGATGGCGGCCAGAGTTGGACCCTGCAAAATAGTGGAACAACAAATCGTTTACAATCCATTTATTTTACAGATGTAGATACCGGCTGGGCTGTTGGTAATGGTGATGCAATTGTAAAAACCGTGGATGGTGGGATAACCTGGACTGCAAAGAACTCCGGCTTTGGATTTGACTTAAATTCGGTTTTTTTCGTCGATGGCAATGTCGGTTGGGTGGTTGGTAGGTTTGGTCGAATTTTCAAGACTATCGACGGTGGAGAAAACTGGGATTTTCAAACCGGCGGAACTTCGAGTGATTTACAGTCAATCTTTTTTGTCGATGCGGATAAAGGCTGGGTGACCGGTTTCAATGGAACTGTTCTTAAGACTATAGATGGTGGAGAAAACTGGGATATTCAGAACACAGGAATCGGGAATAGCCTGGTTTCCGTCTTTTTCATCGATGATACTACAGGCTATGCCGTTGGAAGTTTTGGCATCATTATAAATACAATCGATGGCGGGGTGAATTGGACACACCAAAGTAGTGGAACACCTCAGCAATTGAATGCTGTCTATTTTGCAGACGTGGATACAGGTTGGGCAGTTGGAAATTCGGGTACAATAATCAAGACTACAAATGGCGGGTTAAACTGGTCGTCTAGAACCATTGAACCCTCTGTTAACTTACAATCTGTAAAATTTAGCAATACCTCACCAGGTTGGGTGGTTGGAATCAATGGCATGATTCTCAAGACAACCGATAAAGGGAAAGAATGGACTTCCCAGACATTTGGACCAACAAATGTTTTAGAATCTGTTTATTTCGCAGACGCTTCTACCGGTTGGGCGGTGGGAATAAACGGTATCTTGCTCAATACTTCGGATGGAGGAACGAATTGGCTACCTCAGGTAAGTGGAACAACCAATAATTTACGGTCTGTTTATTTCCATAATCCGGATGTTGGCTGGGCAGTTGGCATCAATGGCGCCATCCGTAAAACATTAAACAGCGGTGAAAACTGGATCACCGTTACAAGTGGAACGACGGATCATTTAAATTCAGTGTATTTTTCCAACGCAGATATTGGCTGGGTGGTGGGAGCAAATGGAACCGTCCTAAAGACCACAAACGGAGGTGAAAATTGGGATGCTCAAATGAGTGGAACAAGTAACCAGTTGTATTCTGCATTTTTTACCCATGCGGATTCAGGTTGGACGGTGGGAGAAAACGGTACGATTCTTCACACTATAGACGGTGGACAACAATGGAGCCCTCAAAATAGTGGATCGGTTGAAATATTGCGTTCAGTGCATTTTAGGGACGCTAAAACCGGTTGGGTAGCGGGGTACAATGGTACCATTCTGAAAACAACAAATGGAGGCTCAAATTGGGAATTTCAAAATAGTGGAACGGCATTGAGTCTATTAGCTTTACATTTTGTTAATGACATGACTGGATGGGTAGTTGGATTTGGCGGTACGATTCTTAAAACATCAAATGGCGGAGAGCAATGGAACGCAGTAAGCAGTGGTACCTCAAAAAAATTAAGTTCGGTGTTTTTTATTGATTCATCAACAGGATGGGTTGTTGGAGATGGCGGCACTATTCTTAAAACTTCTGATGCCATGACTGTTGTTGAAGAAAACCAGTCTTTGAATAGTAGCATTCCAAAGCAATTCGAGCTTTACCAAAACTATCCCAATCCCTTTAATCCCACTACTGTGATTCAATTTTCTTTACTTGAACGCTCGGAAGTATCCCTAAAAATTTATAATTTGCAAGGAAAAGAAATCATCTCGCTTTTGAATGAAGTCCGAAATGCAGGTACACACAATGTGGTGTTTGATGCGATCGGTTTACCTACAGGAATTTATTTTTATCGCCTACATACAGGTGAGTTTAGTATTGCCAAGAAATTTATATTGGTCAAATAGTAGCAAATGACCACAGGAGAGTACAAACTATTGAGAATAAAGGTTTTTTAGGCATAACTACTGGGAAGAGCTTTTAACACTCCTCCCGTCAATTTCTCCGGACCGGTTTTCCATGGTAGGAGGATACTAGTCTATCTGTTTACGGTAAATCCCTTATGTTGTGTGTTCAGATATTCCTATTTGTCCATTATGGTTAACACTTTTGGTCTGGACAGACAAAAATGTCTGGCCTACTGTCTCCATTTTGACAATTGAAAATTAGATTTTGGATTTATTTGTTGTCTGTATTTTGTCATTTGTATTTTATTTTAAGCATATAGTATACAGATTCCTACTATGAGCATGTAGGAATGACAGCTTTATTAGCTGCTCTTTTCTCCCATTCTTCTGTTCACACCTTCTCTGTTTCACGTCTGCCGTTTGCCGTCTCACGTCTTAACAACCAACTTAAATCCCTTACCATGAACATTCCTGATTTCGACGTTTGTATCATTACTCAAATACTTACGCAATCTAGAAATAAACACATCCATGCTTCTACCAGTGAAATAATTATCATCGCTCCAAATCAGTTTTAGCGCTATTTCACGGTCTAAAATATCATTTTCATGCATACATAATAATTTCAGCAGTTCGGCTTCTTTTGAAGTTAGCTTAGTTGAATGATCTTGTAAAATCAATATTTGATTTTCATAATCAAATGTATATTGACCAATGGGAAATTTTGCTTTTTCAATGGAAACTTGCGATGATTTCCCTGTTCTTTTAAGAACTGCCTGAATACGCAGAACCAATTCTTCCATACTAAATGGCTTAACAACATAATCATCACCGCCTATTTTAAATCCTTCTATCCGATCTTCTTTGAGGGATTTGGCTGTCAGGAAAATAATGGGTATTTTCTGGTTAGTTTTTCGAATGTCTTTTGCAAGGCAAAAACCATCTTTTTTTGGCAGCATTACATCGATCAGGCAAAGGTTGAAATTATTGCGAAGATAAGCATCCAAACCTTCTTCACCGTCCATGCATCGATGCACGTGATATCCATGCAATTCCAAGTTTTCTTGTAAAATATATCCTAAGTTAGGATCGTCCTCAATTAGCAGAATTCGCTGCTGCTGTTTTTTTGGATTTGCCATTGTTTTTTTGATAGGGCATAAATAGTAAAAAAGTACTGCCTTTGTTTTCTTCGCTCTCTAAAGACACGGTGCCGCCATGTGCTTCAACAATTAACTTCACATAACTCAATCCCAAACCAAATCCCTTCACATCGTGAACATTGCCGGTGGATACGCGATAATATTTATCGAAGATATGTTTTTTATCTTCTTGCGCCAAACCAATACCATTATCCGAAACATTGATTTTAATTCCATCGTGATTGTTTCCGGTTGTTATTGATATGGCTGGTTGTAACTTTGTGTATTTATTGGCATTATCTATTAAGTTATGAATCACATTTGTAAAATGAATCGGATCTACCTGGATGATTGAGGGATTTGCTGTTAAATCACAAGAAATAGATCCTTTTCTTTTTTCGATCTGTAAATGTATATTAGCCACTGTATCTCTAATAATTTGATGGACATCAACAAAGTCTTTGTTTAACTCGAATTCTCCTTCCTCCAAAACCGCCATTTGCAAAATTTTTTCTACTTGATTGCGCATGCGAGTATTCTCATCTTTGATAATGCTATTGTATTGCTTTAATTTTTTCTTATTAGTCAAAACTGCCGGATTTGATATGGCTTCGCTGGCCAATGAGATCGTAGAGATGGGTGTTTTAAACTCATGGGTCATGTTATTGATGAAATCTGTCAGTAAGATTGCAAATCGCTTTTGCTTAAAAATGGTTCGCATCGTGAAGATAAAAAAGAAAACAATAATGGAAAGTAAAATCATCGATGCAATGAGTAGAATGCCATTTTGTTTAAGAAGGTACATAGTTTGTTGTGGAAAGTATAAAACAATATCGTTTTGGCTATAAAACGGATCGCCAGGAAAAAGCCTGCTGCGAAACTTGCTTTCCTTCAAAGATGTAATGGACATGCTTGATGCTGCAAATTTTATCGTATCTTGTTCGATAGCATGGATCCCATACTCAACCGGCAAATTGATTTGATTTTCAGCAAGTGTGGTCTTAACCACCGAGTCTAACACGGCCTTTTGAATCCTGGCTTCGATGGGTTGTGTTTCAATCTCTGTTAGTTGCGATAAAATCCGGTTTATTATTGTCGATTTTTTTTCATTAGATAATAATCCAGACGTAAAATTGATTTTACTGCCAGCTACAACGATCATATTGTAGCTACTGCTGTCGGCTAAAAAATTTAAAACGGTTTTGCCCGGTTTTGTGCCTAGTGTATCAATTAACAATTCATAATGGCCTGCCGGCTTGTACTCATTTAACACTTCTTCTATCTCATTTCCCAGTGTATCTAAAATTCGCAGGCGAACATGCTGTGGTGATGTGAGATTATAGTAAAATTTTCCTTTTTCGACATCAAACCTTGGTATATTTGAATACTTATAATTCCAAACTATTGAACTGTCGCCAAATTCCACATCTGAAGTTAACACTTTTACTTCCCTATGAATTTTTTGTGCAGGTTTATTTGAATCCGCTTTAATCATAACCCGAATCACTTTAGAAACCATTTCTTTATCTTCCAGCCTGTGGACTATGGAATTGAGCGCTGAATTTACATTTTGTTGAAATGCCTGGTTTTTTAATTCGAAAGCTCTATCCAGCAGTACTATTTGTAGCCAGATCAACCCGAGAAGCGCGGCTGAAATCAGAACGATTATAACCACCATGGTTTTACGTTTTTGTTTCATGATTCGAAATTACGAAATATTCTCCTCGAATTCTTGCTAATTAACATTATTTAACATTTCCTAACACTCTTTAACTACAGGGTAATGAATCAAATTCATATTATTATTCGTCTAAAAGTTTGATAATTTAATTTTCGAAAAAATGCAGTGTCTATTGAATTTTAACCGGAAATATCTGAATCGTGTTGATTCATTCATTTTTATAAACAGAGGAGATTGATTATGACCAGGAAATGTAAAACTATTTTATTATCTATGATTCTTCTGCTTTGGAATCTGCCAGGATTTACCCAGATTGTCCGGACAATCGAAATTGAAGGTGAAATGTTTCGTATTCCAGAATTGTCTGTTATGTTGACTGAAGAAGGTGATAATACTGTTAAAGTTGCAATGGCTATGCCCAAAGATATGCGGCGTGAGCCATACCGGGGTGTAGATATTCAGGAGGGGGATGTTATACTTTATTTGAATGGAAAGCGGATTAAAAAAGTGAAGGCTTTTGAGGAACAATATGCAGATTTAGAAATTGGCGCTAAAGTTCAGATTGGTATAAAGCGAGATAAAGATCCCTTCATTATTTCTTTTGATAAAGCAGATCCAAAAGATCTGCCGCAAATGCAAATGGCTGGCCGTGGTTCGGGTGAAGGCGGACACTCCCCTGGTGGACAAAGAATGATGATGATCACGCCTGAAGAAATGGACGGTTATGAGAATTTAAAGCCTGTGATGGGTCTCGCGGTAATATTGGGCGAAGAGGAGGGAATGGTTATAGTTGCTCGTGTTTTGCCTTTACCGGGTATGGACAAAAATGAACTAAAAGATGGTGACATTATTCAAGCCCTAAATGGACAAGTGGTAAAATCCACCCAGCAATTTGAAGAAATCTATGGGAAAGTTGAAGTTGGTGATAAACTCGACATTGAACTATCCCGTGATGGTCAGAAATTGAGTGTCTCTGTAGTAAAACCAAAGGCACGCGGTAATATCATAATCCGACAGGACTAAACATAAGGGAATCGTGATTGTGTTAAAAACCTTGAAACAAATTCTTGGATTCAAACGAATCTGCCTGTTCACCCTGTGTTTCATTGGCTGTCTGCCTCAACACTCCTGGTCTCAAACAGGTACGCCGTTTAATCAACGGGATGACCAGTACCGCCTGTTAGGATTGAAGCGCGCAAAGGAAGCTTTCGAAGTTGCAAGAACGGAATTTGACCGCATGAAGGAAATGCGGGCAAAAGATTTGATTTCTCAGCTTGAGTTAGATCGTGCACGCAATATGTATGCAAATGCGGAAGTGAATTACCAACAATCCTTGTTGGCTGTTTTGTTTGAAAAACAATATGTCTCGGTACGAAAAGCGGTCAAATATCAAACTGAAGATGGACGCAAACGAGTTCGAGTTCAATTGGAAAACACATCCGGAGGCAGCGCTGAGTTTCGTAAGCTGGTGAATATTGATGATGAATTATTCCGATCTCTGCAGCCGGATATTATCAACGATGTGTATATCTCTTTGCTCAACGATCAGAATGCCATCATTAGCCTGCCTTACGAAATTAAGATTGAAGAGCTTCGATATGGGAGACCTGAAGAGATTGAATTTGAGTTACTTCAAGACGTGGATATTGTGACAATAGATATTATTTATGGCAACGGGTCTCAACGTACTCCTAAGGTATATTTACAAAAGGATGCCAGTGCAAATAAAGTGATTGTTCAATCAGAGCAGTTTTCCCAGGAGGTTGAATTGGGTGGAACCGCAACCTTTAGCATGACTCTGGAATTATTTAGCGGTGTAACCAATACTTTTAAACTTGAAGTTGTAAATTTACCAAATCAAATAACCCGGTTTTTTAGCGATCCATCCAGTCAAGCAAGGCTCAGCCAGTTTAAGTTTACCGAGAGCAGTAATACCAAACGGGTAGCTCTGCAAGTATACTTACCGGACAGGCCAACCGCGGAAGTCCTTATCGATAAACCTATTCTTTTTTATGTATTGGTGATTCCTAAAAATAAAGCCTTAGACGCTAACAATATTCGTCGAAAAGTATGGACTCATGAAGAAATTAAGAAAATGAAAATCGGCTATGTGTCTTTGGAAATCGTACCACGAGGAATTGGTGTGCTTTTGGTACGTGCACCCCAATTATTTCATACGATTCTGGCTGATGAATCTGTTTCTATTAGCATTGAAATGGTCAACGAAGGAACGCGCCGGCTGGACAATGTAGTCGTTGAAGTCGATCCGCCATTGAACTGGCAAAAAGTAATTGAGCCCCCGGTAATTCCGTCTCTGGAAATTGGTGAAGAGAAAGTTGTTATCATAAATATTAAACCAAAAGAAGATGTTTCTGTCGGCCGTTATGAAGTCAGGATTCGCTCCAGTTCTTTGTCTGACGATCAGCCGGTAAATGGCGAAGATAAAACGGTAACTATCGAAATTCAAGCCGAGGCAAATGTATTAGGAATTACTGTCTTGATTTTAGCTATTGTTGGATTGATTGTAGGCATCGTTGTTTTTGGAATTCGGTTGTCAAGAAGATAACACATAATTAAGAAAAACGAATTTCTAAATTCAAATTCAAAATAACAATTAACCAGGAATAAGAAAATTAAATTCATTGAAAGCAAAGAAAAATTCTAATGAAAATGAGTACTAACGCAATTACAAAATTTGAAGGAAATGAAATGGAAAGCAAAGAGAATCATTTCGAACCAGAACAAAATGAAGTTAAAGAACCAGATATAAAGTCGCCAATGTTGGAGACGGATAATTTAACCAAGCGTTACGAAGATGGTGTAATGGGTGTAGATCATTTGTCTTTTTCTGTGTATCCTGGACAAATTTATGCAATGCTCGGTGCTAATGGAGCCGGCAAGACCACAACCATTAACCTGTTCTTCAATTTCATTGACCCCACCGAAGGCGAGGCAAGAATTGATGGGATTGTAACACACAGGGAACCCTTGAAAGCAAAACAAAAAGCGGCGTTTGTCTCGGAAAATGTAATGTTGTACCCGCAATTCACGGCAATTCAGAACCTGGATTTTTTCGCCCGGCTTGGCGGGAAAACTAAATACAGTAAAGACGATTATCGCGAAGTGTTGACCCGGGTAAGCCTGCAAGAAGAAGCCCATAACAAACGGTTAGGTGGTTTTTCCAAAGGTATGCGGCAAAAGTGCGGTATTGCCATCGCAATTTTGAAAGATGCTCCCGCAATTCTATTGGATGAGCCAACCTCCGGGCTTGATCCGAAAGCAGGTTACGAGTTTATCAAATTACTGGCAGAGCTCCGTAGTGAAAACAAAGCTATCCTGATGTTCACGCATGATATCTTTCGGGCAAAGGAGATTTCAGACGTCATTGGAATCATGAACGAGGGAAAATTGGTAATGGAGCGAACCCACGCCGAAGTTGAAAATGAAGACCTGGAAAAGCTCTACATGGAATATGTAGAAGTATACAAAGAAGATCTGAAGTTGGAAAAGGAAGAAGCATAATTGACAAACTACCTCCGCTCCCTTCGACTCCGCTCAGGGAACTGCTTGGAATAATGTAGAACTGAAAAAATGTCAGCTAAAGAAGGAGTTGAAATATTTGAACATATCCATAAAAAACCACTTTCGATTAAAAGAGCAGCTTGGAATAATGTAGCAGCTATAGAAAAAATGTCAGATAAAAAAGGAAGCTTTATTTTACAATCAAAAAAAATGAATAGCCCCCTGAGCGGAGTCGAAGGGAGCGGAGTCGAAGGGTGGAAAGTTAAAAAGTCACTTTGATGAATAAAATTACACAAATGATACATTACTAGAGGTGAGCATGCTAAAATTAATCATCGAAAAAGAACTGCGTGAAATTATCGGGTCGACAAAATTTGCTATTACATTTGCAGTTTGTGCAACTTTGATTTTGCTGAGTTTCTTTGTTGGAGCAAAGAATTACAAACTTAGTGCCTCGCAATACGATGCGGCGAAGGCAGAAAATATGCGGCAGATGGAAGGATTGACGGATTGGATGATGTTAAGAAACCATCGAATATTTTTGCCGCCAGGGCCTTTGGAAGCTTTGGTCACAGGTGTTTCCAGTGATATCGGGCGTACGGTGAAAGTCCAGGGGCGTGGAGAACTGGCGTCTCAAGACAGTCGTTTCAACAGTGATCCTATCTTTGCAGTATTCCGCTTCCTGGATTTGAACTTCATTTTCCAGATTGTCTTGTCCCTGTTTGCGATTCTTTTTATGTACGATGCTATCAATGGCGAGAAAGAGAAGGGCACATTAAAGCTTTCTTTTGCCAATGCCATCCCTCGGGATCAGTATATTCTCGGCAAGATTCTTGGCGGTTTTCTGGCGCTGACTATTCCTCTGCTAATCCCAATTTTGTTGGGATGTTTATTCCTTCCACTTCTTGGAGTCTCATTGTCGTCAGAGGAATGGCTTCGTCTTGCAGGAGTTTTGTTTGCTGGCTTACTGTATTTTGGTGTTTTTCTTACGCTTTCAATTTTCATTTCTGCTCTCACAAAACGATCATCCAGTTCATTCTTGTTTTTATTGGTTATCTGGATATTTGTCGTTCTCATCATTCCACGTTCCTCGGTGTTGATCGCGGGGCGGGCTGTTGATGTGCCTTCTGTGGATGAGATCGCCTCGCAAAAAAATAGATTTATCTCACAGTTGTGGAAAGAAGATCGGGATAAGATGGGAAATTTTAAGCCTGATCCAACAGAAGAACCCGGGAAGATTATGGAACAGTTTAACAAATTTATGCAGGATTTGGCAGATGAGCGGGAAAAACAGACGCTTGAATTTGCCGGAAAGTTGAATGAAGAAAGAAGAAATCGTCAAGCCGTTCAGGAAAAGTTAGCATTCACAATTGCCAGAATTTCACCAACAGCGACTTTTTCATTGGTAGCTACCAATTTGGCCAATACTTCAATTCGACTCGGTCAACATTTTGTGAATGAAGCTACAAATTATCAAAAATCCTATGCCCGGTTCATTAAAGAGAAAACCGGTATGAACATGGGTGGCCATGTTATGATGTTTAGAATGATTGACGATGAACAGGAAGAACCGGAAGCCATCGATCCCCATGAGTTGCCGGAATTCCAATACAATGATATGAGATTGAATAAAACAGCGGGTGCAATTGCTGTGGATTTTGGCATCCTGGCATTTTTTAACCTGGTATTTTTTATGGGAGCCTTTGTTGCTTTTCTAAGGTATGATGTGAGATAATGCTAATTGTTTAGGAGATTGAAATGTTTAGAACTTTGTTGGAAAAAGAACTAAAAGCTATTATACTGAGCCCCAAATTCGCCACAACATTTTTGGCGTGTTCAATTCTGATTTTACTAAGTGTTTTTGTTGGGATCAAAGATTACCAGTCAGCGATTCGGCAGTACGAAACAGCTACGCAATTAACCGATCAGCAAATTCGAGAATCGACCAGTTGGCATGGGGTAAATAATCGGGCATTTAGGAAACCGGATCCTATGCAAATATTTGTCTCCGGTGTGAATAATGACATCGGACGCTATTCAATCATCCATTCATCACAATCAGTTAAACTACAAAATAGCAATTATTCCGATGATCCGATCTTCGCCGTATTTCGCTATATCGATCTCACTTTTATTTTTCAAGTTGTGTTGTCATTATTCGCTATCCTATTTACTTTTGATGCAATTAATGGAGAACGTGAAGGAGGAACCCTGCAATTGACATTCGCAAACGCCGTCCCCCGGGCGAAATATTTAATGGCAAAATTTATAGGGTCTCTAATTGCATTGATTGTTCCTCTGCTCATTCCATTGCTATTAGGGTGTATGCTGTTATTGGTTTTTCGAGTGCCATTAACCAGCGATCATTGGTTGAGACTTTTGGTTTGGTTAGGGGTTTCATTTTTATTCTTCACAACGTTTGTCTCAATGGGTTTATTGATCTCAGCTTTGGTCCGGCGATCAGCAGTTTCGTTTTTGATATCATTGGTTGTTTGGGTGGTATTTGTGTTAATCATTCCCCGTGCATCTGTAATAGCTGCCGGCCAGTTCATTTCTGTGCCATCAGTAGGAGAAATTGATGGCCAACAAGATGGCTTTGCCAAACAAAGATGGGATAACTACAGGGACGAGTTAATGGCTCGCTGGCAAGAGCGAAGTGTGACAATGGAGGGAATGGATGAAGATGAACGTGAAGCTTTTCGTGATGACAATGAGTGGGGATGGATGCAAGAAGATGACAAAGCGCGAAATGCGGTTGAACAAGATATCGATGAATTTTCACGTAAACTGTTGGAAGACGTTCGAAATCGCAGGCAGGTTCAAGAACGAATGGCGTTTACTCTGTCTCGTTTTTCACCAGCTTCCGCCTACCAATTGGCAGCGATGAACCTTGGCGGAACGAATATCACCTTAAAATCCCGCTACGAAGATGCCATGAACAATTACCGGGGTACATTCAAGCAATATGTCGCGAAAAAGCAAGAAGAGGGTGGGGGTAGAGGTGGGATTCGGATTACTATAAATTCGGAAACAGGATTTAGTATGACCAGTAGCAGAGACAGGGGTACATTGGATGTAACCGATTTACCTAGATTCGAAGCATCTATATTAGGAAATTTAGAAGCCATTTCACCAACAATAATAGATTTTGGGTTGCTGGCGTTTTACACAATTCTGTCATTTGCAGGTGCGTTTGTCGCTTTTTTGCGGTACGATGTGAGGTGATTCGTATTTAAATGGTTTATCAGAAAAAAACAACATGGTAAATTCGAATCTGCAAAATTTAAAACAGGACAAAACGTATTTACTCTCCTCAATAGGTTTCTTCGTTTTGTTTGGTGTATTTGGAATTTTATCATTGAAATTTGTTTAGGATTTCGATATTAACATTTCGAGTTTATTAGCTTGTTTTTCTTAACGGTTTAAGGCGAAGCTGCGCTAGGATTTAGCGAATATTTAGGGGGCACAAATACTTTGAGAAACAACCTAAATCAATTCAGCAAGAATCGGGTTGTTTTCCTTCCAGAGCTTTCTATATTTTAGGCATCGTTGAAAAAATTTATTATTAGCAGGAGAGCATTATGGAATTATCAACCTTATCAGAAAACTATTATCGGATCGAAAGGGCGTTGGAATTTTTGCATGAAAATTTTCGCCGGCAACCCACTCTCAAAGAAATTGCAGCGAGCGCTTACATGAGCGAATATCATTTTCAGAGAATTTTTAGCAATTGGGTCGGCATCAGCCCGAAACGGTTTTTGCAATTCTTGAGCAAGGAATACGCCATACAGCTATTGGAAGAATCCAGGAATATGCTGGACATCACTTTTCAAACGGGTTTATCCAGTCCGGGTCGTTTACACGATCTAATTTTAGTTACGGAAGCTGTAACTCCAGGCGAATATAAAAGCAAAGGGGAAGGGATCGAGATCTCTTGCGGATTTCATTCAACGCCATTTGGTGAAGGATTTTTGTCCCTCACTGATCGTGGGATATGCGGTTTTACTTTCGTTCAAAATAAGGACAGACAAAAAAGCTTAAATGATCTCAAAAAGAAGTGGAAATATGCAAAGATTAAAGAGGACGAGACAAAGACAAAACGGGTAATTGCTCAAATATTTACACGAGGAAAAAATACAGAACCGGCGCCATTGCACTTGTTTCTGCAAGGCAGTAATTTTCAGTTAAAGGTTTGGCAAGCGCTTTTGAGTATCCCTCCCGGCGGCGCTGCATCCTACGAGTCTGTTGCAAAATATATTGGCGAACCCAAGGCACAGCGGGCAGTAGGCAATGCCGTCGGCAGTAATCCAATCGCATTCATAATCCCGTGTCACCGGGTTATCCGCAAGATAGGTGAGTTTGGCAACTACGCAAGCGGCAAAGCCCGTAAAATGGCGATACTGGGCTGGGAAGCATCTCGTTTAGAAATGGGCAAAGAGACAGTTGAAGAGGATCTTGTTAAGATAGCTTAGTGGTCTGTTTCATAAATTCGGTGACGCATTTTTAAGCGGAGCTATAGAGCTGTAGTCATTTGTTTATCTCAATTACCCCTCCTAGACCTCCCCCTACTTAGTGGCAGGTTTAGTCCGGAATCAGTCGATACGTCAAAAGAGGGTTCTTTATTCGGCTGAAAAATAATTTCTATGTTTTAGCCAATCGCTGGGAAATGTACACACGTGAAGACTTTTACCGGGTTGGCAACTTTCTGCAAGTTCCCTCCTATCTCTCCCTTTTATCGGCGCTCTCTTTTTATGAAGTTACCACCCAGGTTCACCATAGGTTTTTTGAAAGCGTTTGTCTCAAAAGGACGGTTTCTTATGAGGTTGAGGGCATTATCTTTAACTTTATGAAACTTAAGAATTCCTACTATTTTGATTTTAAAAAGAATAATAATATCTTCATGGCTTCCAAAGAAAAAACTTTTGTGGATTCTATTTATTTATTTTCTTTCGGAAAATATAAGTTGGATCTAACCGCAATAGATTTAGCAAAGCTTGATATGGAAAGGGTGAATAAGTTGATTGCAGTTTTTCCGGAAAAAACAAAAAAGGTTGTACGGAGATTATGCGGGATTTAATTAAGCAGTAAGAATTTAAGCTGGAGGTTT
>JADFJB010000097.1 GCA_022566355.1 candidate division KSB1 bacterium | reverse complement strand
GACCGGCGCCATGGGAGACATCGGCATCCAATTGCCGGCAAAGTTTGATTTGAAAGGTATCTTATCAATTGTACTTCAAATCCTGGGATTGACATGGAATGTCATCCGGCAAAAATTGGTCAAACGATTGGGAGAAAAGGTTGTTAGTGGGGTAGAAAAAACGGTTGATATCGTGAAGAGAATTGTTACAGAAGGTCCAATGGCGCTGTGGGAGATGATCAAAGAAAAGGCGGCGGAGATCAAACAACAGGTGATGGAAGGCATCCGCAATTGGGCTATAGTGGAATTGGTGAAACAAGGAATTATCAAACTTTTAAGTTTTCTCAACCCGGCTGGCGTTATTGTTCAGGCAATTCTGGCGATCTACAATACAATTATGTTCTTCGTCGAGAATGGGAAACGCATCGTAGAATTTGTTAAAACCGTTTTTAATTCAATCGGCGATATCGCCATGGGCAAGATCGGCGCAGCTGCTTCCGCCGTGGAACGCGCTTTGGCGATGACTATTCCCATTATCTTGAATTTTCTAGCACGGCTATTGAATTTAAGTGGAATTGGTAAAGCTGTTAAAAAGATCATCTTGAAGATTAGGGCACCCATTGATAAAGTTATGAACAAAGCAATTGATTTTATTGTGAAGAAGGCTAAAAAGTTGTTTGGGAAAGGTAAGGCGGTAGTTAAGAAAGGGGTTGAGAAAGCAAAGAGCCTATTATTTCCTGAAAAAGCCTTTAAAGCTGGAGGCGAAAGACATAAGATCTGGGTTAAGAAAGGTTCTACCCCTGTTTTAATGATTTCTAGTACTACTAATCCAATAGAGGAGTTCTTGGATTCTTTCAAAAGAGAACAAGGTACAAATCTTAAAGCTGATAAGAAAGCGAAAATACAAGAAGCAAAAAATTTAATTAACAATGAAATAAATCCTTTGCTTAAAAAAGTTAAAACTGCGAATAAAACGAATCAGAAGAAAAAAATAAAACAATTACAGCAAGCCTTGCTTCAAAAAGAGGTGTCCTTATCTAATTTAATTAAACAAATTGTTGGAAAGAAAGAGCTAAAAGTAGATCAATTGGAATATAACCTAGAAGGTTTAACGGGAACCTATGCATCTATGCCAAAACCAAAACGAGACGATATGACAGCAGATCATCAACCCCAGGCTTCCATATTAGTATTCTCAAAAAACTTGCCCTATTTTGCTGGAGTTCCTGCGATGCAAAATAGGGGTTCAAAAAGGGCAGCTAATGGTTTTGCGATTAATCTTCAAGATGGGCGGCATAGGGCCGGCAGAACCTATGGAGGGAAAGGAACGGGTACAAAAAATAAATTTGTCGAAAAGGTTACTAATGAAACAAAAAATCTGAACACGGAAAAGAGAAAACGATATGCAGTGGTTAAGTTGCTCAAAGTTGAACTCGCTGAAGATGTAAAAGCTATGCGAAATGTAATCAAAGACAAAAATAATTTCAGAGATATACAGAAGCTGAATTTGCCGCACAAAGATGATGAAAAAAAATTAGTTAGCAAAGTTAAGAGTCAAATATCAAGGGGAGAAGATAAAATAGCAGGACAGAATTTAGATATTCTAAAAGGATCTTGAATTCTAAATAGCAAGAAAATAGATTTGCTTTTTATCTAATCATAAATTAACCAAAAGGAGGTCACCATGGCAGATATAAACCTTAAACCTTTCGCCCAACTTTGATTGCAAGAGTTGCTGCATTCAGATACTTACATATCTCTTAAGGGCAACAATTTGGTGCCGAAAAAAACCAAATTTAGAAACAGCTTTGAAGTTTGGGGTTTGATCAATCAATAATCGGAACTCAGATCGAAATATTTAATTGCCTTTATCTTTCATTATTTCACAAATTACATTATTCTGTTACATACTGATATTTTGTTCAATAATTTGATTGGACGAATGATGAAGTGACGAATAGTTTAGAATTACCAGGCATAGCCGATATTGTGATAAATTGCTCCTCGTAAAAGCAAATGAAAAAAAACTTACAAAAACTAACCTCTACGGAATACGACCTCCTCATCATCGGCGGCGGCATTTATGGCGCGACCGCGGTTTGGGATGCCAGTTTGCGGGGCTTGAAAGTTGCTCTCATCGAAAAAGGCGATTTTGGTTGTGAAACCTCGTCGAACAGTTTAAAAATTATCCATGGTGGATTGCGGTATATTCAGCAGGCAGATTTTAAACGGATGCGGGAATCCATTCGTGAACGATGGATTTTGATGCACATCGCACCACACCTGGTGCATCCGTTAAGATGCTTAATGCCTACTTATGGCCACCTGGGAAAAGGTCCCGAGGCTATGAAAATCGCATTAATGCTGAACGATCTGGTAGGACTGGATCGCAATAAACTCGATGATCCGCAGAAAAGATTGCCCAATGGGAAAGTGGTTTCGCGAAAGTCTTGTCTTGAACAGATCCCGGGAGTCAGGACGGAAAACTTATCCGGTGGCGCTATTTGGTACGATTGCCAGGTTTATAATTCTGAACGGTTAATCATTTCTTACCTTAGGTCTGCGCAAGAACGGGGCGCAGATTTGGCGAATTACGTGGAGGCGAAGGGATATTTAATTCAGGACAACCGTGTTGCAGGTGTAAAGGTTTTTGATCATGAATCCGGTGAAACTCTGGAAATAAGATCAAAAATGGTATTAAATACCAGCGGTCCCTGGCTAAATCGAATGTTGGGATGGATGCAATCTGACCAACCCCGTCATAAAGTTAAATTATCTGTGGCTATGAATTTGGTCACCAGGCCGTTAGTTAAAGGCTGTGCTGCAGGTATTACCGGAAGACGGACCAACGTTGAAAATGGTAAAATTGTCGAAAAGGGAAAGAAAATCTATTTCATTACTCCCTGGCGAAATTATTCTTTGGTTGGAACTATTAATGATCCATACGAAGGGGATCCGTCGGATTTTTCAATGACCGAATCTAAATTACAGCAATTCATTGATGAAATAAATTATGCCCTTCCAGGAAACCAGTTAAGTCGCGAGGATGTCTATTTTTATCATGCAGGCCTGGTTCCTATGGAGCGACCGGATCCCAAATCCGGCGAAGTGGTGGTAACCAAGCAGTACAAAATATTTGATCATTCGAAAGAGGATAACATTGACGGAGTGGTTTCTGTTCTTGGCGTAAAATATACCACCGCCCGGGATGTGTCTGTAAAAGTCATTGATTTGGTGATGAAGAAGTTAAATAAAGAAAAAATGAATAGTCAAACCGAAAAAGAGCGGATCTTTGGCGGGGAAATAAATCGTTTCGACGATTTTCTAAATCAAGCCAGAACACGATTTAAAGACAAGCTGTCTGATTCCGTAATCGATCAACTGGTTCGTAATTATGGATCGGAATTTCCACGTGTATTAAAATATGGGGAAGAAAATCCGGACTGGTTGAAACCATTCAAAGGAACGTCTGTTCTACCTGCAGAAATTATTCATGCAGTTCGTGAAGAAATGGTCGTTCATCTTTCCGATGTTGTTTTGCGGAGAACGGAAATGGGTTCTGCCGGGAATCCGGGTGATGCCGTTTTGTTTGAAGCAGCTAAATTGATTGCAGAAGAATTAGGGTGGGATGAGAAGATGGTGGAAAAAGAAATTGAAATGACAAAAGGGGTTTATGAGCTGGATGCTTGATTCTGGATGCTTGATTCTGGATGCTTGATTCTGGATGCTGGATGCTGGATGCTGGATGCTGGATGCTGGATGCTGGATGCTGGATGCTGGATACTTGATACTTGATACTTGATACTTGATACTTGATACTGGATACTGGATGTTGGATACTGGATAATTGAGTCTAGATGCTGGATACTTGTGGCTGGATTCTTGATATTTGACACTAGAATGGAGATTTTATTTTTTACTAATGTGTTGTTTTTCAACAGATTGTATGAACATATTCAATTTTTTGCCCAACATTTGAATTTTTCCATGGAGAGTATAATATAGTTGTTCATCTTTGAGAGATTTTGTTTCAAATAGAGTTTCTAAATGATCCAATGTTTCGTCATTTGATGCGATTGCATAATATAAGAATCTAATAAAATCTTGCTTATATTGTCGCCGACCATACCCCTCAACTATCGTAGATTTAACAGATTTAATTGACCGTCGAATTTGTTGGCCTTCCTCGTACATTTCATATTTTGATAATTTATGAAATGTCATTCTATGAATTTCTACTACCAATTCACGAGCTAATTGCCAAATTTCTAGATTTTTGTAATTCATAATTTCCCCCCAAGTAAGAGAGTTTTATTTGGATAGTATGAATTAATGTAAAATATATTACTGAATTGTTAAATTTAATTATAATTAAGGTTTAAATTCATCAATTATAGTATTATAAAACGTAGTTAGTTAGTTTGTGTAGTCCAGTATCCAGTATCCAGTATCCAGTTATTTCTCCGCCAAATGATACGCAGCTAAAATTTTCTGGGAGAGTTCTTCCGCAATTTCCTGGGCAGCGATACTTAGCGCTTTTACAACTTCTAAAGGTTTCTTAGATTCTGCAGGAATCCTTCGGGAAATAGTACCTTTCCAAATGATTTGTTTCTTATTGTATTTTGAGACTTGAAATTCAATTTCCATAAATCCATACCATCGATCCGTTTCATCCCATTCTTCAATTTTATGAATATGGCCATCAATGACTAAATCTATCGTTTGTATTGATGGAAGACGAACGACTTTGTTAAATTGATTCGAATGGGTCAAATAATCGAATAACCCATTTTCAACTAATTTTGATGGCTCACTTGCCCATTGATGGTAATTGTAAAACTGCACTTCGTAAGGTGATTCGCGGTAGGCTAATTTGTAGTTGGAAAAGATTGGTTCAATAGTAAATGGTGCGATGCCAATGGTAATGGCAGAAGAAACCGGGTTCGGCGAATGAGTATTTAAGTGCAAAACATAATAGTGAGTTTGAGGAATCCCGGCACATCCCGATGCTAAAAATGTAAATAGAAAAAATCGTATTAAATTTCTCTTCATTGGTACTCCTAATTCTTCGGTAGCTTTCTTGCTTTGATATCTGATTTACGTACTAGATTCCATGGCCTTTCCCGGATGTTGCGGCTGAATTCTTCAAGGTTGCGAGTGGATCTTTCCAGGTTTGCCAAAATTGATTTATATGAATAGGTGTTCTCAGCCATCACGCCGTCAATCATGCCAATCGAATGGGTTAGTTCTTGCAGAAAAGTTTGGGTTTCGGCCAAAGTGGAACTTAAATTGTTTATAACATCATCAACAACATCTTCATTTTTCATAAATAAAGTATCAAAGCGACTGGAAATATTGCTAAAATCAACCGCCATTTGATTTAGATTGATTAATAAATCCGAAAGTTGAACTGAATTTGAGGTCAGAATACTGTTCAAGTTTGTCAGAATATTTGCTAATCCCTGTTGATTCTGTGCATTAAACAATTCATTCACTTGTGTAATCGTAACTTTAAAGGACTCTGCCATTTCACTCAATGGCATAGCAAGCTGCGAAAATGTGGTTGCATTTAGAGACGGTATTTCACTATCGGGTGGCAGTAGAGGCGCTTCGGGTGAACCGGGCATAATTTCCAAATAAAACTCACCGAGAAACCCTAAAGATGTCAGGTATGCACGTGAATCGGTTTTAATGGGCGTACCTGCATTGATCTCTATCACTAGTTCAATTTCAGGAGAATTGGCAATAGGCGGACGAATATCTGCAATTCTGCCGATATATTGTCCTCCTAAACGAACCGGGGTTCCTTCCTCAAAACCACCAACAAAAGCTAACTTAGTTGTGTATTTGACTGAAGTGTTTTCATATTCAAAATCAGATACAATGAATAAAAATAGTAACAGTAAAAAACCGCTGAGGACGACCATTAAGCCGACTTTAACTTCTTGCATTCGATAGTTCATGCTAAAATCCATTACCGGTTAAGGCGTTAAGTAATTTTTCACGATCAACTTCTTCTTTGTCTGCTTCTCTTTTCATGAATTGTTGAATATATGAATGTTGATTATTTTTAATTTCTTCAGTAGTACCTACTGCCAATATTTTTCCATTATGCATCATCGCAATTCGGTCGGCAATTAATTCTACGGATGCCATTTCATGTGTAACAACCACTAATGTCATCTGGAATGCTTGTCGTAACTTTAACAATAATTCATCGATCCCGGCTGCCACTATGGGATCCAAACCGGCAGATGGCTCATCGCAAAATAAAACTTCCGGATCCATGGCAATTGCCCGGGCAAGACCCGCGCGTTTTCTCATTCCACCGGAAAGTTGAGATGGCATAAAATCTTCAAATCCGCTTAATCCAACCATGTCTAATTTCATTCTTGCCATAATTTGAATGGTGGAATCTTCCAGGTTCGTATGTTCTTGTAAAGCCAATGCGACATTATCGGCTAAAGTCATTGAATTAAAAAGAGCGGATCCTTGAAATAACATGCCGATTTTTTTTAATACTTCGACGTTTTCATCTTCTGACATTCGGGCCATATCTTGGCCATATAGCAGTATCTCACCGGAAGTGGGTTTTTGTAAACCGATGAGATGACGGAGCAGAGTGCTTTTGCCACATCCGGATCGTCCCAAAATAACGAAAGTTTCATCCTCATAAATATCGAGATTTAAGCCATTCAAAACGGTTAAATCACCATAGGAAGTGACAAGGTCACGAATTTGGATGATCGGTTTTTTTTTAATCGATGTCATCAAAATGTCGAATAAAATAACCCGGTAAAGAAAACATCAGCCACAATGATCATGAACATTGAAGCCACAACCGAGCTGGTCGTTCTTTTGCCAACACTTTCCGCTCCTCCAGATGCTGCAAAGCCCTGGTAACAGGCAATGGTTACAATAATCCAAGCAAAAACCACACTCTTGAATAACCCGGTAAGCAGATCTTTCATCACCAAAGCGGAGGCAGTTTGGTTCATATAAAGTGTAAAATCAATATTTTCCATATAAATACCCACAACCACGCCACCGGTTATACCAATGACATCTGAGATTAAAGTCAGACAGGGAAGCATGACCATCATTGCCATAACACGGGGAACTACCAGGAAGGGCACCGGATTGAGTCCCATGGTTTTCAGAGCATCGATTTCTTCCGAAACTTGCATGGTTGAAATTTCAGCTGCAATAGCGGAGCCGCTTCTTCCGGCGATAATGATGGCGGTCAGCATCGGACCAAGTTCCCGGGTTATCGATACGCCCACCAGGTTTGCCATAAATATGGTTGCTCCGAATGGTTTTAGTTGGTAGGCGGACTGCATACCCAGGATTAATCCGACGAAGAATCCAATGATTGCAACGATGGGTATGGAATCAAAACCGATTCGCACCATTTGAATGATTGTAGAATTCCAACGTAGTTTTTTGCCTTTGAATGGCGCGGCAACCAACCAATAAATTCCCTGTCCGACTAACCGAGAATACCGATCAATTTGCCATAAAGAATCGAGGGTCCAACGACCAATACCGCCTAATATAATTCTAAGTGTGGAAATCTGCTATCCTCCCACCGGCTCATTTTTTTCATCTAACTCATTTAGCGCTGTGTCAATATCTTCATAGATCGTAAACACAGTATTTAAACGGCTTAATTCGAACACTTTATTTACCATAGGTTGTAGTCCACTCAAAATAAATTTGCCTTTGTAAGATTCTACCTTTTGTAAACCTTCCACCATAGAAGCAAGTCCGGAACTATCCATATAAGGGACCCCGCTTAAATCGACTATGATGATAGGCACTTTCCGGGAAGCAAGTTCCAGAATAATTTTTCTAGCTTCTCGAGACGAATATAAATCAACTTCTCCTGAAAGAATAACAGTAGCCAGATTTTCAGTTTGATCGACTTGAATATTAATCGAATCCTTCATTGGATTTGCTTCTCTCCTTTATAAGAATCAAACGATTTCGTTTATTTGAAGTATCAAAAATCACCTCATCCATAAGGGATTTCATGAAATGTACTCCTAGACCTCCTGGTTTTACGTCTTCCAGGGCTCGTGATTTGATTTTTTCCGGCTCCAATGGAATACCCTCATCTTCCAGTTCCAGTTGTAATTTATCCTTGCTGGAAGAAAGAGTTATATAGATCGGGCAATTTGCCTGGTTGCAATACGAATGTTCAATGATGTTGGCAAAAGCTTCATTCGCAGCTAATTGCATGGATTGAATATCCTTTTCTTCAAAATCGTAAATTTGGCCTACAGACTCAAGAACAGAACGAAGTACCTTGAGATAGCGAGCATCACCGGGAACCGTGAGCGACACTTTATTGGATTGTTTTGATTGATTTTTCATTAGATAGATCAGAAAATTTTGTTATGATTACACTAAGGTAAATCGGCAAGTTTGAATGTAAAAATTAGTATTCATCACTGCCAAAATATCGATTTTAACTTTTCATTTATCATCTCAATTCCATCTGATTGCGACCAGGGTTAAATCATCATGCTGAGTCGAATTTTTTGATAATTTCAATACTTTATTCAAAACAAATTCAGTCAACATTTTTGGAGATTCCCACGGCTTTGCTATTATGTCAGCAAGAATTTCCAAACTCATTTGTTCACCTTGGATATTGCGGGCCTCACTAATGCCATCGGTAAAAAGGACGAGATAATCTCCATGCTCTAACTGAAAACTCTCCTGCTGGTAGATGGATTCTTCCCGGATTGCCAAAGGAATCTCCTTCGCCAGGCCAATGATATCCACCTTATTGCCAAGATGATTTATTCGTAGCATTGGACCATGTCCTGCATTGACATAAGTTATGAGGCCGGTTTTGGCGTTTAGAACGGCATATGCCAGGGTGACAAACATGCCATTGCGGCTTCTTTCTACAAGTTGTTTATTCAATCGGCTAACAGTTTCACTCGGGTTATTCAATTGGGTAAAAAAGCGAAAATCACTTAAAACGCGAGCCATATATAAAGCTGCCGGAATGCCTTTTCCACAAACATCTCCAATAACGATTGCAAGATGATTTTCATCCAACATTAAAAAATCATAAAAATCTCCACCAATGGATTTTGCTGCTTTGTAAGCCGCCCAGGTTTCGAAGCGATTGTTTTCACATTTAGGGAAAGATTGCGGCAAGAAACTTTGTTGTATAACTTGCGCCGATTCCAACTGCTGCTGAATTCGTTCTCTTTCAAGTAGAACTCGGTGCAACCTGGCATTTTCCACAGCCATAGCTACGCTTCCGCAAAAAGTGTTAAATAAATCCTCATCATCTGATGAAAATGACTTGCCGTCACGACGGTTGATCACCTCAGCGACACCGATTAACTTATCTTTAAATATCAAGGGTGAGGCCAGCATGCTCTTGGTTTGGAACCCGGTTATTTTATCCGCACCTTTGAAGAAACGAGGATCGTTTTGAACATCCGCTACATTGAGGGACTTTTTCTCTTTTGCAACCCATCCGGCAATTCCCTGGCCCATTTCCAGTGAGATATTTTCTTTTATGGCACTGCCAACATTTCCCAGGGCTGATTGTACTTCAAGCCGATTGGTTTCATGATTCAATAATAACACCGAGCCGGCTTCCGCATCCATCACTTCCTGCGTTTTTTCCAGGACCAGGCTGATTACCTTGTCTAAATCCAACGAAGAGTTGATAATCGTGCTGACTTCAATCAGGGTGGCTAACCTTTTCGCCTTTTTTTTGAGGACTGTAATGTTATTCTTTGTCATAAAATTTGGATCTTTTAAGGATATAAGTTCTTATTTTAAAAATAAAAATTGAACCTCTTGTATTAGATCTGGATATCCGAAAGAAAATTGGAAAGCGCTGTTTAATGTATGAACAGAATACAAATTGTGCAAAATATTTCTTAACCTGAATGACTCAATACTTAATTATACAGAGGTGTTGCTTGATTAAGAACAATACATTATAGGTAATATTTTATTTAAATTCACTTTGAAAAGGTTTGTATTTGATTTTCTGAAAACCAATTAATAATTTCAGATTTTCTCCTGTTTTAATATTTCAGGTTAAATAAAATTGCTTTCATGTGTCACGAAAATGGTTGATATAAAATTAATAAAACTCTATATTTTCTAGCGAATTTTGAAGGAGTCTAAAATTGAATTTGCAGCTAAACGATAAATCAGTCCTGATTACAGGCGCCAGTAGTGGAATCGGCAGATCAGCAGCAATTTTATTCAGCCAGGAAGGCGCTAATGTTGGTTTGATGGCTCGCGATGAATTGCGTCTAAATTCAATTGTTGCTTCTATAAAACAAAGCGGTGGGAAAGCGTTAGTATGTTCAGGGGATGTTACCAAACCTGATGATTGTAAACAGTCGATCAAAACATTTTTATCAGAATTTGGTAAATTAGATATTTTGGTGAATGCCGCTGGTATCCTTGCAAAAGGTACCATTGAAGACACCTCTTTAGAGGACTGGGATCACACAATCGAAATCAACTTGCGTGCCATATTTATAATGATGAATTTAGCGGTGCCGTATTTGATTAAATCAAAAGGCGTTATTATTAATGTTTCGAGCGTGAATGGAATGAGATCTTTCCCTGGTGTGCTTGCTTATAATGTGAGTAAATCTGCTGTCGATCAACTGACCAGATGTGCAGCTTTGGAATTGGCAGAAAAAGGTGTTCGTGTAAATTCCGTAAATCCCGGGATGACATTAACTGAATTGCATAAACGCGGTGGCATGGATGAAGAAACATATCAGAAATTTAAAGAGCATTCATACGATACACATCCCATTGCAAACGGACTTAACAGGTTGTCCAATCCGGAAGAAGTAGGGTGCTTGATACTTTACCTGTCGTCAGCGAAGGCCGAGTGGATTACCGGTGTGAATTACCTGATTGACGGCGGCAGAGGACAAACATGTTTTCGATAATATGAAAAGTTAGGAGTGAATTATGGCTATTAGTAGTAGCCTTATCGTATTGGGGGATCGAGTTTTGATTGAGCCGGATGAAGGAGAAACCCGGACAGAAGTGGGTTTGTATTTACCCAAATGGGCGCTGGAAAAAGAAACAGTTCAGGGTGGTTTTATAGCAGCAACCGGACCTGGAATTCCTCTTCCCAGCCCAAATGATGTTGCAGAAGAACCCTGGGAAACCGCCGGATCTCCCGCTCAATTTGTGCCCATGCAAGTGGAAGTGGGAGATTACGCGATTTTTCTGCGTAAATCGGCAATCGATATTAAATTTGAAGGGAAGAATTATTTGGTTGTACCTCAATCAGGTATTTTGGTAATTGAACGAAAATAGAACTTAAAGTACGAATTAAATTTAGTCCTGGACAACTTTGAGTTGACTTGGATTAAGCCATTTAACGTACTGAAGATGATTATGAAAAATATGAGGAAGAGAAGAAATTACCATTTGAATTTTGGCTTTAAATGGTTGATTTTATTGATTATATGTTCATTGGTATTTTTCAATTGTGGTAATGATGCCCAATATCAATTACATGTTTTTGGCTTAACCGAAAATCATGTTTTGGAATCAGACACTGTAGTTTTTTCGTTTATTGTGTCGCCTGAGGATTGGAAAGAAAAAGGAATTAGTGTTCAATTTATACTTGATCAGGAGCAGTACCTAACTTTTGAAAAGGATACATTGGTTTCATTTAGCGGACTTACCCCGGGAGCACATGCTGTAATCGGACTCATTTGTAATTCCAATGGAATCACAAATAAGGATGAAAATGCCCTTGTCATTCGAAATTTTTATTATAAACAAAAAACACAACCTCTGTTGCAAAACGACAAACCACTTCTGGTTGTGTGCCAACCTAACAAAAAAATATTTCGTGGGCAAGAAGCAGATCAAATTTTATTTGATTTCAGGGTGATCAATGCTGAATTAGGATCGGGATATCGATTACATTATAATTTAGATGGCCAGGATGTTTATTTGGATGAAGAGAAACATGTATGGATTGAAAATGCTCGGAAACCTGGCAATCATCAATTAAGAGTAACACTTGAAACCGAAGCGGGAAGCCCGGTATTGGATAACCCGTTTAACGATATAACCCTAACCTTTCGAGTTGTAGAAAAGTAGATTTTAGATAGGGTTATTAGTCGAGTTCCTACATTAATGTTCGCTTGATTCAACCTTTAATCTTAAGAACTTTTGGGAGCTGGCTATTTCGAGATAGCTAAAAAGCGACTTCTTCTTTTTCATGATCGTCGAATAATATCTGCTTTTAGAGTTTGGTTACAGTCAGCAAAACTTGCACGATTCAATTGATACGATCTGCCCAATTCCAGGTACCTGAGATTCTGTACAGGTTGACGTCAATCCGATAGAAATTAACCGGTCATCAAAAAAGGATCCAATTTGGAAATTAAATGCTGTTTGGAATAGCTTGTTAAAAGGTGATTGATAGAATCCGTGCAGGACATAAAAAGTATATTTACCCGGCGGAAGTTCTGCATCATCTCAATTCAAAAGATTGGATATTTTCATGGAGCATCTTAAATTGATTTGGCCAAATATTGAGAATTTATAGTGCAATGCTTTCTAGAAGATTAATGTCCAAACTGCAAGATTGTCCCCAGTTGTAGATTAAACCAACATCTATGAAATCAATAGATCCAATTGTTGAAATTTAAGTAAATATGTAGAAATTTGAAATTTCCAGTGAAGTAAATAATTATTGATGATAAACTATATCTTATATAAATGTAAATTGAATAATGTAGGAGTTTGGAATGAATATCTACGTTGGTAATGTATCCCATTCAGCTACTGAAGATGACTTACGAAAGGCGTTTGAAGCTTATGGTCAAATTACTTCTGTCAAAATCGTAAAGGATAGGTACAACGGGGAGCAAAGGGGATACGGATTCGTAGAGATGCCCGATAGGGAAGAAGCCATATCTGCAATTAAAGGCCTAAATAATAATGAACTAAAAGGACAACCACTTAATGTGATTAGAGCCCGTCGGGGAGGGGGTGGAAGCCGTGGAGGGAATCGACGTTTTTAATCATCGCTTCATCAAATCCAGAACAGTCGCAGTCATAGCCTTCACACCGGTTTTTATGGCAGGTTCCGGTAGTGGAGCAAATAAAGCCGAGTGAAGTGAAGGCAATCCTTTTCCGGTTTGTTTACTTTCTTCTACTTTTTTAGGATCGACTGCTCCAAGCCAAAAAATACTGATCGGAATTTTGGATTCTTCACGACCATAGCGGCCGAAATCTTCGCCAGCCATTACGGGACCGGTTTCAATCACATTTTCCTCTCCTAAAATCGCTTTGAAAGCTTGTACAGTTCTTCTTGTCAATTTGGGATCATTGTAAGTGGCCGGGGTATATTCATTGCGTATAGTTACTTTTGGTAGTTTATTTTCGGAAATACCAGCTCCTTTTGCAACTCCGCGGCAAATACGCTGGATAGCATCAATGGTTTTTTGTCTCACTTCATCCGAGTAAGAGCGAAGGGTCAGTTGCAGTTTTACTTCATCAGGAATGATATTATGTTTAGTGCCGCCATGGATCGATCCCACTGTTACTACTGCCGGCTCTAACGGACTTATCTCACGACTGACAATAGTCTGTAAATTCAGAATGATTTGCGCTGCCAGTACAATCGGATCTTTGGTTGTATGCGGATAGGCGCCATGACCGCCTTCACCGAAAACTGTTATGTCTACCATGTCTACATTAGCCAGGATAAACCCTTCGCAATAAGCCACTTTGCCAGCGGGAACGGTTGCGCTTGCGTGTAACGCCAGGGCAAAATCCGGGCGTGGGAATTTCTGGAATAAACCATCGGCCAGCATCATTCGGGCGCCGGCGCCGCGTTCTTCCGCCGGTTGGCCGATCATCACCAGGGTACCGCCCCAGGAGTCTTTCAGATTCACCAACATTCGCGCAGTACCAACTAGCGAGGTCATATGGATGTCGTGTCCGCAAGCATGCATTACAGATACCTCATTGCCCTGGTCATCTTTTGTCCGAATTTTGCTGGCATAATCCAAGCCGGTGTTTTCCTTAACGGGTAGTGCATCCAAGTCCGTGCGGACCATAACAGTTGGACCAAAACCATTTTTCAAGACACCTACAACGCCATGGCCGCCCACACCATGGGTAACAGTAAATCCCAATTTCTTTAATTCGGAGCCAATTCTTTTAGCCGTTTGCTCTTCATGAAATGAAAGCTCCGGATTCATATGCAGATGTTTGTATAATGCATCCAGATAGGGGTAATCGGCGGTTAAATATTTTTCAATATTTTCGTAAGTAGAATTTTGAGAGAAACTTAAGACTGGTAGGACAAGTATGGCGACTAGAATAAATCGGATTGAACTGCACATTTGTTTCTTCATATCTGACCCTTTCTAAAATTGTTTTCTAATTTCAAATCGTAGAGATGCTCCGTTAAGTTTGTCTTGAGCTTGCCGAATGGCACAAGGTGACAATTTCTTTGATTGATGTAAATTAAAGGATAGCTCGATAAACAAGCAAGAGAAATTTTGGGAAGGAAATAATAAGGGTGGCCGCAACCACCCTTATCGCTTAACAAAATAGTTTTGTCAACTATTATTCATTCAGGATTAAACTGATCCGATATTCTCCAACCGGATTACCAGCAGTATCCAGAAGGATTGGATCGCCTAACCCTAATTCTTTCAATGCC
Source organism: candidate division KSB1 bacterium (assembly GCA_022566355.1). Classification (NCBI taxonomy): domain Bacteria; kingdom Pseudomonadati; species Candidatus Zhuqueibacterota bacterium. Next base: position 3,318 of record JADFJB010000097.1, on the reverse strand, counting down.
TCCAGTTGAGTTTCAGCATCGCCGACCACAAGAAAGATCATTTTACTCGGGTCAATATATTTCTGTGCCAGTTTATTGTGGCTTTCCATCGTCATGTTGCGGATCACAGTTTCTTCATCTTTGATATAATCTACTGGTTTATTGTAGGTTGCAATATTATTCAGCATTCCGCGTAGAGCGCCCAGGGTTTCGAAACGACGGGAATTCGATAGAATCAATGCATTTTTAGTAAATTGTAAATCTTCTTCCGAAATAACTTCACGGTACTTATTCAATTCTTCGATAAATATTTCCATCGATTCAAAAGTGGCATTACTTCTTACACTTGATGAAGCTGTAAATGGACCCGGATAAACATTACCGGAAAATCCGCTTCTGGCGCCATAGGTATAGCCTTTTTCTTCACGGAGAATCAGGTTCAAAAATCCGCTGAAACTACCGCCTAACTTATAATTCATCACAGTTGCCGCATAGTAATCAGGATCTGTTTGCGCCAACGCCAGGTAGCCAATTCTTATCTGCGACTGCTTGGCGTTTGGCACATCGACAAAATAAATTGTGGCTTTATCCTGTTTCGGCAGATTCTCGTAATGGGTAAATTCTACCTCCTTGGCCATCCATTTTTCAGCCAGTGATTTAAAAGCTTTCATCGCCTTTGATTTGGAGATATTACCCGCAATTGCTATATGGGCAACAGACGGAGAAAAGCAATTTTCATAGTAACTTTTTTGATCATCGATAGTGATCTGCTCGACAATCTCCACCGTACCTAAAGTAGAATTGGCCAGAATGTGATCCTTACCATACACAAGCTTGGAGAATACTTCGCTTGCAATTGTGGAGGGATTTGCTTTTCTTCGGTTGATGGTCTCGATGGTTTCGTCTTTGACCCTGGCGAATTCCTTCTCATCCCATCGCGGCTCGAGTAAAATTTCTTCGACGAGGGCGAAAGTCTCCTCAAACTTGGAGGCAAGCATGTTTGCCTGGATAACGATAGATGTCTTGGTTGTTAACATTCTTATGCTCGAGCCCAGTCCGTCTATGGCTTCTTCCAGTTCCACCGGTGTTTTGTTTTTGGTGCCTTCCATCATGATATCCGTCATCAGGTTGGCAACTCCGATCTTGTCCATCTGATCCATCAACATTCCACCTTTTATAGTCAGGGAAAACTGAACCAACGGAAGTTCATTATGCACAATCCCCAGGACTTTCAAACCATTATCAAGCTCCTCTTGCCAGATTGTCGGTATTGTAAGCTCCGGGCTGGTACCTTTTTCCGGTTCGATGGTACGATCGAAACTGGTAGGAATTTTAACTATTTCCATCGCTTCGGTTGCCGCCTTCTTCTCTTCTTTCTTCATTTTGACGATAGCCTCTTCCACTACCGGGAATCTCTCGGAATTTTCAGCAATAAGTTCAGTTTTACCTTTGGGAACAAAGCTGGTCAAAACAAAGGGTTTGTCTTTGATGTAGGTATTGTAAACCCTTAAAACATCTTCTGATGTAACGTTTAGTGAACTCTGTAAATCCTGTGAAATAAAGCCGGGTGAGTTGGCATACTCGTTGTATGATGCGAGCTGATACGCTTTGAAAAAAATACTTGAAATTCTGTTGTAAAAGCCCGTTTCCAGTTTAGCCTTAATTCTTGACAGATCCATTTCCGTAAAGCCTTCATCCTCGAATTTTTTTAAGGCTGCAAAAATTGCAACTTCTACTTCACTTAAATTCTTATCCGGAAAGGCCCGAATTCGAATTCGAAAAGACCCTGCCAGTTCATTGCTGGATTGAAATGCCGAGACAGATGGCGCCAATTTCTTTTCTTCGACCAAAACCTTGTACAATGGGGCTTTTTTCCCGTCCGCAAGCAGATCACTCAGAAGAGCTAGTGCATAAGCGTCTTTGCTATATTGCTCGACTGTCGGGAATACCATATTCAATTCCGGTGATTTGGCAAAATTATCTTCATGATAAACTCGTTTTGAACTCTCCAAAGTAACATTCATAGGTTCACGATCAGTAACGGGATCAGACGATTTGATTTCACCAAAATATTTTTCAACCCATTCTTTCACCTGTTTTTTGTCGTAATCGCCTGCGATCACCATAGTCGCATTATTGGGGCCATACCATTTGGTATAGAAATCTTTCACATCCTGCAAATCAGCATTTTTCAGGTCTACCAATTCACCGATAACCTGCCAGTTGTAAGGATGATCTTCCGGGTACAAACATTTACCAATTACATAACTTGTATGGCCATATGGATTGTTGTCAACACGTTGCCTTTTTTCGTTCTGAACAACTTCCTGTTGATTCATGAAAGCGTCCTGGGTCACCGTACTTAGCAGGAATCCCATCCGATCCGATTCCATCCACAGCGCCATTTCCAGGGCATTTTTAGGAATGACTTCAAAATAAACCGTGGCATCCTTAGTGGTGAAACCATTCAGTGTGCCGCCGGCATTCGAAATTTTCTTGAAAAATTGAGTAATGCATCTACCAATAAAATAACGCAAGCCTCATCGCCATCACAATCTCTCCTAGTAGCAGCATGGAACATCGGATGCGCAAAAAAACCTTGTGTTTCTGAAAATCCTATTACTCTTCCAACAATTGCTGCGGATGTATGTGGAGCAAGAACCATAACCAATACTCCTGGAAGGTCTTTTTCTGATTCAAAATTGTAAAATTTATCCAGTTTATAAAATTCTTTAAGTAATTCGTCAACAAAAAAAGATATTTTTAGAGACCTATGGATGCCCTCGACTTCCCAAAAGGCTTATATTGAAGTCGAGGATTACCGTATGTTTTTCTGAATCGATAATAAAATGACCATCAAAACAAAAGACAAAAAAACAGTATTTTTGGAAACGTATGGATGCCAGATGAATGAGTACGACAGTGAACTTGTCCGTGCCATTCTTAAGAAGGAAAACTATACATTCGTGCCTAAGGAAGACGACGCCGATATTATTATGCTCAACACGTGCGCGATAAGGGAGCATGCGCATCGGAAGATCTATGGGCGGGTGCATTCGATACATCATAACAGAAGAAACAAGACACAAGATACAAGAAACAAACCGCTGATCGGCATACTCGGCTGCATGGCGACGAACTTGCGTACGGATCTATTGGAAGATAAACATTTGGATATTGATTTCATCGCGGGCCCCGATAGTTACAAACGATTACCGCAATTGATCGCAGCCGCGCAGGGTGAGGGAGATAAGCCATTTGATGTCACATTATCCGAATTCGAAACATATTCCGACATTTTTCCTGATCCTGAGAAAGGCGTCGGGACATTTGTTTCCG
>JADFJB010000096.1 GCA_022566355.1 candidate division KSB1 bacterium | reverse complement strand
CATAACTGATTTATAAAACTGTCATTCCCGTCCCGCCTGGGGCGGGATTATCGGGAATCTTGTTACACAGGCCACATAGATCCCCGATAAACATCAGACTGTCCGAGAATCGGTCTTGTCACTCCTGCAAGCTTTAATCAAAAGTTCATTTTGTGCTTAACTAATGCAAATAGACCCCCGATTAAAGCGCTCGGGGGTGACAGTTATGGGGTTCTCTGATAACCTGAAAACATTCGAAAATGACATTTTTTGTGTCTCGCGGATAGCCTGAAAGCATTAGGGAATGACACTCTACAACAGCCTAAACGACGAGATAACATAGTTGGAAATTTTAAGCTTAAAATCATAATTCATGAATAATGAAGGTTAATTATAATTTAGTTATCAACTTTTATAAAAGGATTTTGGGGTAAGTATAAACTGATCTGCGTTTTTGCGGGCAAACCATCCACCCTAAATCACAAAAAAGACTGAATGATACCCTGGTAATATCCAAAAATTATGCGAACAGGGATAAATATAACCCGGAAAAATCCTGTCATCATCAGTATAATAAGAATATAAAATCCGTAAGGTCGGATTTTTGCCATGATCTTTGCGAATTCGGGGGGTAACACATTTTCCAGGATATGCGAGCCATCCAAGGGCGGAATGGGCAGCAAGTTAAAAAATGCAAGCAACAGGTTAATAAACATCCCCATGCGAAAAACATAAAGAAATTTATTATTAAGATCGGTAACGCCAAAACCAGTGATCCACAGTAAACTTAACACTAAGAAAATAACCGAGAGGATCAAGTTGGAAAGCGGGCCGGCAAAGGACACTTTAATTTCATCCTGGCGCCTGTTTTTAAAATAAGCCGGATTAACCGGAACCGGTTTGGCCCAAGCAATAAAAAAAGAGGAACCTGTGAGGATTAGGAATCCAGGGACGATGATCGATCCGACCAGATCGATATGTTTAATTGGATTTAAAGTAATCCGGCCAAGCATTCTTGCAGTCGGATCACCGGCTCGTTCCGCAGCAATGCCATGGGCACATTCATGAACTACCACGGAAAAAATTAATACAGGAAACAAAAATAAAATTTGATCGATCATTTGTACACCGACATGCTGGTTTCAATCCATCCTGGCAGATAATCCAATAAATCGTTGATAGATTCATAAGTATAAATATAAAGGTTTTGTTGGGTATTTCCAGTTATCATTTTACTGACTTTAAGCCCGCTGAGATAAGTCGCAATAACCGGCTTATCGCTAAGCAATGCATATGCAATTTCATATCCCACTCCTGTCGATGGATGGGAAATTTCCGCAAGCAAAAGGTCGCAATCATGAATCAAGCGGATGTCCCGATTATAAATCTCAGTCGCAGAAAAACTCTTTTCCATTTGCAGCACATTTAAATCGGCGACATGTTCAGTCAAAACGGTAAGTCCATTTTCAGTTAGCGTCTCTGCCATTTTCTTGTAAATCGGTGCATAACTTCGTCCGGCGCTAATTGCGGCGGAAAAATAAATCTTCATTTAACTTCCTTCCAGGCGAAAACCGCCATCCACGGGTATTATTGTTCCGGTTATATATTCCGAATCTGCAAGTAAAAATCTTACGGTTTTTGCAATATCTTCCGGTGCTCCAATCTTCTTCAGCAGGGTGTGATTTTTAAAAAACTCCCTTCTTTTGCGAGAGGATTGTTCAGCGGGTAGTACCGTTCCCGGAGCAACCGCATTCACTTGTACTTCCGGCGCCAATGCTTTTGCCAATCCATAAACCAAATGATTAATTCCTGCTTTGCTGATTGTGTACGGTAGATAATTAGGCCATGCAAGCTCGGCGCTAACATCTGATATTAATATAATTTTACCATGTTTTTGTAACTTCATTTGAATGCCAATCTGCTGGCACAGAAAAAAATACGCTTTCAAATTTATAGATAATATTTCATCCCATTCTTTTTCAGTTGTCTTTAAGAACGGAGTCTTGTAGTAAGTAGCGGCATTCCCGACCAGAGCGTCAATTTTGCCATGTTTCTCAACAACTGAAGCTACCATCGCTGCTGCTTGGTTAATATCTGAAAGATCGCAACACCTCAATTCTACATGCAAATTTTGGCTTTGCAGCTCATCTTTCAGTTCGTTTGCTTCATTTTCCGAGGAGTGATAATGGAGAATCAGATTTGCACCGCTTTTAGCAATAATGCGGCTAATTGCAGCACCCACCCTTCTGGCGCCGCCGGTTACTAAGATGACTCGATCTTTAAGACTCATCAATACATACTTTAAAATTCTAATTCAGACAGGATTTACAGGATAAACCAGATTCAAGTGAATTAAGTGAAACCCATCAATACTTTAATTGTTCTCGAGGATGAAAAGAGCGATGTACTTCTTGCAGGTACATTCTATCCAAATGTAAATATATGCTTGTAGTAGAAATATCCGAATGGCCCAACATCTCTTGCACAGCCCGCAAATTTGCACCACCCTCTAGTAAATGTGTCGCAAAGGAATGACGGATCGTATGCGGAGAAACTTGTTTTACGATACTTGCTTGTTTTACATATTTTTTAAGTAAATTCCAATATGCCATCCTGGTTAATGGCCTGCCTGTACGGCTGAGAAAAAGTACTTCTCCAGAATATTTTCGCTTGGCTAGTTTCGGCCTTAATTCTGCAAGATACTTTATTATTAACTTTTTTGCAAAACTCCCAATCGGCACAATTCTCTGCTTATTACCTTTTCCAAATATAATTTGTACGAAATCCTGTTCAAAATTCAGATTTTTCAAGGTGATTTTCAATATTTCGGATACTCGGGCTCCGGTGGCATAAGCAAATTCAAGCATAGCAGCATCACGTAATCCGAAATCATCAGAAAGGTCAGGTTGCTGTAACAGCTCAACCATCTCATCCTGATTGAGTACATGTGGAATTTTTCGCACAATTTTTGGGGCTTCCAATAATTCAGTTGGATTATTATCTGAATCCCCTTCTTCATGCATAAATTTATGAAATCCCTTGAGAGATGAAATGGTTCGATGAATTGATGCAGGAGCAAGACCAAGATCATATAAAGAATAGATGAAGTTGGATAAGGTTTGAATTGTCACTTTTGAAAGTGACAAATTATCGGAATGCAGATGTTGAAAATACCTTCTCAGATCGATTCCATAATTATCAATAGTATTGTCAGCCAGTCCTTTCTCAATCCGAAGATAAGTCAAATAATGATCAAGAATTTGTCCGTATTTAGGTTGAAGTGTTGAGGTGTTTACTTGTGTTTGATCATCCATGAAGCAATGGGGAGATATTTGGTTGTAATAAGTCAGTGAAAAAAATGGATGCTTTCTTACTTTAATTCCTGCTCGGTTAGAGAAAGAGCAATACTGGACATCATTACTTCCGGGCCGAGAGTGCTTAAATCACCGGAAAGAATGCTCCGATCCACATTGGAATAAACGGAACAGCTTGCTGTCCGATCAACGATCAATCCCGAGATTTTGTCCCCGGATTCCGCGTAGAAAGTTACTTCACCAAGGGACTCGGAGAGAACATAACCCGTACAAAATTGCAATTGTAGGTGTGCATTAGTCGTGTATACAGAAACTAAAGTTCCTTCATGAGCACCCATAGGAACCTTGGGGTGTAATTCCAGGGCAAGGCGATGTTTATTCTCAGGATTTTCCAAGACGATTCTGTAGTAGTTTCCAAGGTCCTTTACAGGAACTTGCATTAATTTAGCAATGCTTTCAGCATCTTTTTTAGTCAATTCATTTCTCATTAATTACTCCAACTCGATTTACAAATCCGGGATAAATAAGAATCAAGTTACGATATGGAATTTAAATAGTTGTTAAACAAATATCAACATAATAATTAGTCTGTAAAAATCCTAATTATTATTTATCGTCAGTTCGCTATAATTTATTCATAAGGAAAGTATTCAGCCTTTGTCTCGGCACATGCTGCCATATAAACCGTGGCAAGTGGAGTTAAACCATGATTCACTTATTTTCGAACTCACGTTATTTAAAATCCTTTATAATGTAAGTCTGAATATCCTTTCTATTCCAATATAGAAAGAAATTCTTTCACGGTTGCTGAAATATCTTTCGATTGATAAATTGCTGATCCTACTACCAACACATTTGCACCGTTGCTGACTACATCTTTAGCCATATCCAAATCTATACCGCCATCAGCTTCCAAAAAAATATCTTTCCCGGAATCCTCAATCATTTTAGCTATTTGTTTGATCTTCATTAAAACTTCAGGAATGAAAGCCTGACCACCAAAACCGGGGTTGACAGTCATGGCTAGAATCAAATCTACATAAGGGATCACGGGTTCAATATTTGATATCGGTGTAGCCGGATTGAGTGCAACACCAGCTTTCATATCGAGAGATTTAATTCTCTCTAAAGTCCTGTACAAATGAGTACAAACTTCCGCATGGACAGTGACAATTTTTGCTCCGATTTGCTGGAAATTCTGAAGAAAGTCATCCGGATTTTCAACCATCAAATGGACATCAATGGGTAAGTTCGTGATTTTTTGAATATGTTGCAACACCGGCGGCCCGAAAGAAATATTTGGAACAAAATGACCATCCATCACATCTAGGTGCAACCAGCCGGCCCCGGCATTTTCAACCAGTTTGATTTGCTCGCCAAGACGAGAAAAATCCGCATTTAATATCGATGGCGCCAGTATCGTTTGCTTACTCAATTTTCTAGTTCCTCCTGGTCTTCAATTCTACTCACAATTAAATCTATTGGCGTCGACGGATCGATCAGTGAATCAGCTGGAATCGATTGCCCCAATATGGTCTCGGGCAATAGATCTTCGTTTACCCGATAAATGATGATTCCGAGCTGAAAACCTGACCTTACAAGGATCTTCCTGGCTTCTCTAAAGCTTTTGCCGGTAAGTTGTGGTGCAGCTAAAAACTCAGGGATATCCCCGAGACTTATAACAAAACGGACGGTATCCCCGATGGTGACACTATCGCCACTCATAATCGATTGACCAATAACAACATTTTTAGGATACATTGTAGAAAACTCATATTCCAATTTTCCCGGGACTAATTCTGACCTTCGTAATATCGCTTCGGCATTTCGTTCGGACTGTCCAATCAGATCAGGTACACCAATCCACTTTTCTCCCTTACTGACTACCAAATATACACGACGTCCGGTTTTGACTGTTGTTCCTGGCGCCGGGTTTTGTGTTAATACCGTACCTTTGGGGAGGGATTTACTAAAATTCTCATGGTCTAAAATAGGCCTGAATCCATTTTGTTCTAAAATTTTATTGGCATCTTCAACCATTTCAAATTCAACATTGGGCAATATCACCTCTTCACCATGTTTGGTATAAATGGGCAGAATAATTTGATCGAACAAAAGTACTAGTAAGGCCATCCCAACAACTGCAATTCCTAAACGTAGTGGGTACTTCCATTCGAACCAGTTTTTGAATCTAATAAATAATCGGATTATTATATAGTCAGAAGGTGAAGCAGCATCCTGTTGCTGTTCAGGCTCCTTTTCCAAATCACTTCCCATTCAATTTACCTTTCTTTAAACTCACACAAAAAACACCATCCATGGTATCAATCTCACTAACGGTATTCAAATAATTCCCGGATAGATCACCAAAGTCATCCATCTTTTCAATCGAATAATGTTGATTCGAAAGCAAAAAACTTTCGATCATTTTTTGGTTCTCATTTTTATTGATGGTGCAAGTATTATAAATTAAAATTCCCCCGAATTTCAAGACTTTATCTGCTTCTTTTAATAATTTGGATTGTAGCTTTTGAATATTATTCACATCAATTGGGTTACGGCGAATTTTAATATCCGGATTTTTTCGAATCACTCCCAAGCCGGAACAGGGTGCATCAATGAGGACAGCGTCACATTCGTTCAGTGGCAGCTTGGTGCCATCACCCTGAAGAACTTTGACATTTTGAATACCCAATCGATTCAAATTATCCAAAACCTTACCAAGACGCCCAAAAGATTGATCCAAAGCAAATAGAGTTTTATTATTGTCGCTTAATTGAGCCAGGTGGGTAATCTTGCCGCCGGGAGCAGCACAGACATCTACAATTTTGTCAGGTGATGTCCGCATTAAGCAATGAGCAGAAAAACCTGCGCTTTCATCTTGAACACTAAACCAACCTTCATAATAACCTGGCAAATCTTTAACCGATCCTTTGAAATTATTAAGTACCAAATATTCTGGCAGGTATTTCCCCGGTTGAAAATCAATATTTTTATCACTTATTTTTTGTTGATATTCATAGGTTGCTATTTTCTTCAGGTTTACTCGCAATGTAAGCCGAGGTCGTTGATTTAAACTATTGAGAATATGTTCTATTGTATTAGAATCGTACTGTTGCAATAAAAGTTCTACCATCCAGGCAGGGAATGCATAATTCACAGAAAACCAGGAAATCAAATCAGGTTCTTTACCTGGGAATCGAATTCGATGGCGATTACGCAGATAATTTCTTAAGACACCATTAATTAAACGGGCGTATTTAATTCTTCTAAAATACCTAGCGAGCATAAAAGCTTCATTCAAAACCGCATAACCCGGAATTGTTTTCAGATGGTGCAATTGATAAATGCTGCAGCGGAGAATTTCTCGAACTTCAATTGGATATTCGTTCAATTTACCATGAACAAATTGGCCTAAAATCCAATCTGATTGTATGCGCCATCGCACACTGCCGTAAATCAGTTCGGAAACAAATGATTGCTCCTTTTGGTCTGGTCTCATGTCTTGCCAAAAATCCTGCAGCAACAGATTTAATGGCTTCATATTTTTATTAAACTCACAAAGAAGCTTGACCGCATTGATCCTTGCTTCAGAGGCTTTGCCTTTTTTATTCATTTGTTTGATTGAACTGGGATAAGATTGAAGCATTGCCCCAGGTCAATTCACTTTAAAACCAGTTGACAATTTTCTAGAATCCACCCCCCTTACAAAATCAATCGTCCGCATACGTTTTTTTCCTTCCTGTTGGATTTCTTCTATTTCTATCCAAGCATCCGCAGCTTTGACGAACAATCTCTGAATGTCATTTACATGAACATCTCCATTATTTGCTTTTAAGTCAAATTCAACAGGGCGAGCACGATATATTTTAACCAGCTTATCCTCGAGATAAGTAAAAGCGCCAGGGTACGGTGAAAATGCTCTTATTTGATTCATGATGCGATTTGATGAATTTTTCCAATCTATTTTACAATGTTCCCGAGTGATTTTTGGAGCTTTTGTCGGCTGGCCAGCCTGCTTCATTCTCGGCTCAGTCCCAGCTTCAATATGGTTAACCGTTTGAAGCACCAACTCAGCGCCAATTTCTGACAATCGATCATGCAGCGTTCCGGCTGTATCATCAACATCAATCTCAATTTTTCGTTGCAAAATAATATTACCGGTATCAACGCCTTTTTCAATAAAAAAAGTGGTTACACCGGTTTCGGAATCACCGTTTAGCAATGCCCATTGAATAGGTGCGGCGCCCCGGTATTTGGGTAAGAGTGAAGCATGTAAATTGATCACCCCTTTTGAAGGGATTTCAATAATGTTCTCCGGTAAAATTCTGAAAGCCACCACAACATATAAATCTACCGGACACGATTTTAAATAATCAACTATTTCTTCTGATTTCAAGGATTGAGGCTGGTAAATATTTATACCCAATTCCACTGCAGCGTTCTTAACTGCCGTTGGGATGAACTTTTGACCACGCCCCCTGGGCTTATCTAAACCTGTAACTACGAGCTGAACCTCATGAGGAGATCCAGCTAAAGCCTTTAATGTGGGAACCGCAAAATCCGGAGTTCCCATAAAAACAATTTTCATAAACGAAATAAGTTGATAAAATGATTATTTGAAACTTCTGAAAAATCAACAGAATGTCATTTCGACGAAGCGAAGCGAGGAGAAATCTTATCGTGTAACTAGTCATTTCAGAGTATGGATTATAAAGATTTCTCGTCGTAAACTCCTCGAAATGACAACATTATAATTATTTTTCAGAAATCTCTTTATGCCATTTTGAATGCTTCTAATCCTTAAGCAGCTTTTTCTACTTTTCGTGTAATAGAAGCGCGAGAAATATTAACTTTAACGTTATCGGCTATCTTTAAAATTAAAATTCCTTCTTTTTCTTTAATCCCTGCAATAGTCCCATAAATTCCACCAGCCGTAACCACTTCATCACCTTTTTGCAGAGATTGGATCATCAATTTTGTTTCTTTGTGCTTCTTGGTCTGCGGTCGAATCATTAGAAAGTAAATAATGACAAAAATCAAAATGAATGGCAAAAATGCCATGAAGGCACTGCCGCCTTGCTCCCCTTGCATGAGTACAAAAGATGCTATCACAATCCTTCTCCTTTATTCTTTTTAATGATTATTAAAATATCTTAAATAAAATTTCTTTTTCCAGGATTCATATCGATCCTTTAAAATTGCTTGTCTCGCTTTTTTAATCAACTCCATATAGAAATGTATATTATGCAAAGATGCAAGTTGAAGTCCTAAAATTTCGTCAGCCTGAAAAAGATGTCTAATATATGATCGAGTAAAATTTTTGCAGGCATAGCATGAACAGTGCACATCGATTGGACTGAAATCATTCTTATGAACAGCATTTTTGATCACGAGAACCCCATCCCAGGTAAATACCTGGCCGTTCCTGCCATTTCTCGTCGGAATCACACAATCGAACATATCCACACCCAGGCCAATACATTCGACAATATCTTCGGGCTTTCCGACTCCCATTAAATATCTTGGCTGTAATTGCGGCATCTTGCTGCAACAATACTCGGTCAGACTATACAATTGCTGTTTAGGCTCTCCGACGGCAAGCCCGCCAATCGCATAGCCGTCAAATTCGATGTCCAGTAATCCATGTATGCTGTCACGCCGCAACTCTTCATAGCTGCTTCCCTGGACTATACCAAATAAAAATTGCTGATACTCATGAACCTGTCCATTGTTTTGAAAATGATCTTTACAGCGTTTAGCCCACTCCAGTGTACGTAAATGAGAATTTTTTGCATAATCATAATCACACGGATAAGGAGTACATTCATCCAGCACCATAACGATATCAGGCCCAAGATTACGCTCGATTTCCATCACTTTTTCGGGAGTAAATAAATGGATCGATCCATCGATATGAGAATGGAATTTAACCCCTTCATCTGATATTTTTCTCAAATCTGCCAAACTAAATACTTGATAACCGCCACTGTCGGTCAGAATTGGTTTATCCCAGGAAATGAATCGGTGTAATCCTCCATGCTCCCGAATCAGTTGGTCTCCCGGACGAAGGTAAAGATGATAGGCATTACCCAGAATAATTTGAGCGCCAGCTTGGGTTAAATCTTTTGGTGACAGTGCCTTGACAGTTCCCTGGGTTCCTACAGGCATAAAAATAGGAGTTTGAATTTCACCATGATCTGTTTTTATTTTACCTGCCCTGGCGCTGCTGGTATGATCCACATACTCAAGATTAAAAAATTTATCTGACACGGTTGAATCTCAATGATTGTTTATAAGTGTTGCTCATAAAAACCGATTTTCTTTAAATAATCTCTAATTAATGTGAGTTCGACATAAGTACATTCATGGTTCGACTCCGCTCACCATGGCTTAAATTAGTTGCCTGAGCGGAGTCGAAGGCTAATAGCAATTCATATTTTGCTTATAATATGGTAATGTCGAACTCAGGTTAATTATTAAATTTTGTTAAAGCTGATCGAATATTTTCCAGTTCAACTACTTTAAGTTTCTTTAAATTTAACGCTTTTCGTTTTTGTTTGGGAACATAAGCAATGTGAAATCCAAGTAAGTCCGCTTCTTTGAGCCTGCTTTCCAATTGGGATATAGCCCGGATTTCTCCTCCCAAACCTACTTCACCCAAAAACAAACTTTTTGAATTCAAAATTCGGTCTTTATAACTGGAGGCGATGGCCATCAAAATAGCTAAATCCACGGAAGGGTCCTCGATCCGAAGCCCACCGGCCAACTTGACGAATACATCGAATTCTCCCACATGATAACCCATGCGCTTTTCAAGGATAGCCAACAAGAGCGCCAGTCGTTTTTGATCGATTCCGGAAGCGGTTCTTTGCGCCATTCCAAAACTGGTTGAAGTCGTTAATGCCTGCAATTCGAACAGAATCGGACGCGTCCCTTCGACGGCGCAAGTGATTGTCGAACCGGAAATCTCTTCATTTACACCGGATAAAAACAGTTGTGATGGATTCTCGATCTCCACCATGCCTTCTTCATTCAACTCGAAGACGCCAATCTCGTTTGTCGAGCCAAAGCGATTCTTGATTCCTCTGAGGATTCGGTATTGATAGTGCCGATCGCCTTCCAGAAACAACATGACATCCACCATATGTTCCAAAACCCGGGGGCCGGCAACAGCGCCATCTTTGGTTACATGCCCCACTAATAATATGCTGATCTCTTTGGCTTTGGCTAACTGGAGCAAAGCCATGGCAGATTCTCGTACTTGCGTTACACTACCCGGAGCGCTGTCGAATTCCGGATTGAACATAGTCTGGATCGAATCGATGACGACAATTTTGGCATCCAATCGTTGGATTTCGGCTAGTACCTGGTGAATATCCACTTCAGAAAATATGTAAAAATTCCCCGGCTGTAAACCAAGTCGTAATGCCCGCATTTTTACTTGCTGTAGAGATTCTTCTCCGGAAACATACAAAACCGTTTGCCCATTCTCTGCATAACCTGAAAGAACTTGTAAGAGCAGTGTTGACTTACCGATACCTGGATCGCCAGAATTTAAGACCAGGGAACCTGGCACTAAGCCGCCTCCCAAAACCCGATCAAACTCTTTGAGATTACTCTTAATTCGATGGGAATCGGCGACTATGACATCATTGAGTAAAACGGATTTTGATGGTTGTCCAATTTCTAGAACTCTGGCGCTTCGTTTTACCGGCTGAATTTTCTCCTCGACCAGGCTGTTCCATTCACCGCATTGGGTACATTTACCTGCCCAACGGGGAAACTCGTTACCACAATTCTGGCAAACGAAAATGGTTTTTGCTGGTTTTGTTCTAGTGGCCATTTTGGTTATTAGGGCTCTTAGTCGAAAATTTAATACTGCTTAGTAAATTTTGTTCATATTATTTCACAAAAGTGCTAATTTTAGCACTAATATGTACTAGAAACTTCTTAAAAATACCTATGACGTTGTCATTTCGAGGAGTTTACGACGAGAAATCTTTAAAGCCTATACATAGTGGGAACAAGATTTCTCCTCGCGGAGTTTATCCTGAGCGCAGCCGAAGGGCTTCGTCGAAATGACAATTGATTGATTTTTCAGAAGTCTTTAATCATTAATGTGGATATATTTTATTAATATTTCATTAAATATTTTTAGGTTCCAATTTTAATAAGCATCTTTTTTATGTTTTGTCAAAGGAATTTTTTTGAAACAGCTTTAAAGCCTCTTAATAAACAAATAAATCGAACTTGATTAAAGAAATCACAATTCTTATATTGCTAAATCACATGATGTTTTGGAGCGTATAGATTTTTAACCAATAATTTTTTCAGATATAGTCTATTATTATAGTTTGATAAACGTAGTTAGGTGGCTTTAAAAAATAGTAGGAGTAATAGTCATGAGAAATATCTTATTTATTGCAATACTAATTATTTTTTTCAGAAGTGCTGAAGTTATGGCTCAAATAGAGATTACCGTTTCTATAGATAAAACCGAGTATCAAGTTGAGGAGCCAATTATTATTAACATCACAGCACACAATCCTACAATTGATACACTCACATTGTATTTCACCAGTTCTTGTCAATCGGAATACTACATTGATGATTTCTATTCTGCCTCATATCACGGTTGTTATGCTGTGTTAACTCAAGTAACCATTTCACCTGATTCATTGTATACTTGGATCTGGAATCACACACCTGATTATTATCGCCTTGAGGAGGGAACTTACTCGATAACTGGTGAATTAATTGGTTATGGCTTGTCAGATACAATTAAAATTTTTGTTCAACAAACGACCGATATTGAATATGAGAGTAGAAGTGTTCCTGAAGTATTTCATCTATTTCAAAACTATCCAAATCCATTCAATCCATCAACGAAGATTTCATATTCCATACCACGTTCAGATTTTGTGACATTAAAAGTTTATGATATGCTTGGTAGGAGCATTCAGACTTTAGTTAGAGAATTTCAAAAGGCAGATACATATTCTATCAATTTTGACGCAAGTAAGTTTTCAAGTGGAATCTATTTTTATAGATTGCAAGTAGGTAATGATTTTGTAGAAACAAAGAAAATGTTGTTAATGAGGTAAATTAACAGTTGCCACCTAACCATCGCATCCAGTTGACGCCGAAACGCGTGGCGATTTTTCGAAATCTCGTACCTCGCATGTTGTAATTGTTGTTATTGAAAGTTAGTACTTCTGGAGGTTTCGGCGCAACTGATGCGTGACCGTTATGTGTTTTTCAAATAATTTATTAATCTCTTAAATAAATAACCTTCCGCACCACCCCACCCTTTTCTGATTGGACAGTTACAGAAACCGAAGGATTTTTTCCATTTACACGGACGATATATTCAACGGTATGTTTGGAATCAGCCGATTCTCCCTGACTTCCTCGTTTGCCATTCAAATGTCCAATATCTACCCGCTTTTTGCCTGATATAAGCTCAGCATCTTTCAAGTCCATTAATACACGAACAGGTGAAGCAATTTTTGCATCCAATGCTCTTTGTGTGATGTTGGTTGGTAAGTATCCTTCATTTTCAATGAGAACCGTAATTTTCGCAATTTTACTCTTTTCAATAAATTCCGTAGAAACTTCTTTAATCACAATACGAGGACTGATTTCAGCCAGCCACAGCATCCAGGGTACATATTTTTCGATTTCCCCTTTAAGGAGATGAGTGGGTGGATTCTGCCGGGTAAAACGGGTTTTCCAACCGCCAATCTCCACTTGTCCCAATTTTGGATGATCAAACCTTTGCCAGTTAACAAATCCGGAACCGCCTAATTCTTCATCGTTCCAACGCAGTCGTTCGATTTCAGTTACGCTGCCATTTTTATCATAATCCCGGCCAAACCCACCCCAGAATTCTGGTACAAATGCAACCACGCCAAAATCCCAGTAAGACCAGCTTATCAATGTGCCATGTCGATGAATTCTAGGATTGCTATAACTGGGTACTACTCGTTGTCCGGTTGTGGTCTTATATTTATCAGATAATTCGAGAATTAATCTTTGATCGGCAAGATTATAATTATCCCAGGATGTCGTCGAAGGGAGCCGATACAAAAATCCACCCGAGGTATGGCCATGAAAAACACCGGTAATATTCCGATGAGCATTGATAAACTCAATCGTTGCCCGGGTTTCCGGTTCTGAAAGTGGATATGGCCCGGCGCCTCGCTGTTCAAACTCCAGACCCCAATTGCGTGGAAAATTACGATTCATGTCGATGCCGCCAATGCCATCTTCGTTGTAATATCCATCATCATCATCATCGATACCTTCGGAATATAAATCATAGAAATTGCCGGATAAATCGCCATCTTCACGGCGGACCATAATCCGCTGATCTTCCTGACTGATCTTCCATATTCCGTTCGGATTTTTAACTCGCATTCGCGTGATGGCGCCATCCTTATTCAGATCGTTGGTTGGATCTTCATCCAACAAACCATCTCCATCTTCATCATAAGGTCTCGGTGTGCTGCGAAGATTGATTGGCGTGTTTAAAGCCAGATCTGCGCCATCAGGATTAAACTTAGGACGTACATAAAGTGTGTGTGTATCTAACAGTTCGGTTATTCGTCGATCTTTGCCATAATTACTCAAAACATGCCAGGCAAAATAAAGAGCGACTTCAGCACCGGTAAGTTCTCCAGCATGAATATTGCCATCATAATAGTAACCCGGTTTTTCAGAGGCTTTTCCGGTTTTCTTGTTGGTAATTTCAATTACCATCAATTGAGTGCCTTTGTGGGTTTTCCCAATTGAATAAAGATTTGTCAGGTTCGGAAATTCAGTTATCCAACCTTGTAACAGTTTATGCGTCCGTAGTACTATGGTATTTTTTCCAATTGGGATTTCGGGGATCTTCGTTTTGGGCAATGGCGCTTTGACTTAAAACCAACAACACTATAAAAGGAAAACACAAATATTTATTTATTTTATTTATCATGTTTATTCCTTTGGTTAGAATTATTGAAAGCAGATTTGAGACTGTGTTAAAACTCAAAATCTCAAAGAATACATTAACAAGCATTAAATGTCATAACGTAAGGTGATGATATTTAACAAGATCCTTCCCATTTCATATATTAGCCAACTTTAGCCAGCATATCCAAGCAACCTCTTGAGCCATTCGTCATGCTCAGGATAAACTCGTCGAAGGGGATGCGTTACTAAAATAAAAAACTAGTTTCGGTTATCCTCTTTCGGAAAACCACCTCTCCGATTGGGTTCCCTGGGTGTTGGCCACGGCCTCGGTTTACCTGTTTCCTGATTTACAGGCATCACACGTTTTTCCCGGGATACCAATTCCGGATCCTCGGATGCTAAATATGCCAGTGACGCAGCAAGGACTACATTATTCATCAAATCATCGAAAACCAATTTATCATAAGTATCCCTGTTGGTATGCCAGGTATATGTTCCATAATCCCAGCTTAACGAACCAATGGAAAACGCAGGCGCGCCTGCAGCTACGAAAGAGGCATTATCACTGCCTCCCCGAGATGGTCTTCCTGGTAATCGCAAATTAATCTGTCGTGTCACCTCGCTGGGGACTCGAGCAAGCCATTTAGCCAAAAACATACCGGCATCGATAAAACCTTGACCGGATATTCTCACCACACGACCCGTGCCATTGTCCTGGTTAAACAAAACTTGCAGGTTTTCAACAATTTCAGGATGATCTTCTACAAAGGCACGAGATCCGTTTAAGCCCTGTTCCTCGCTGCCCCAATGACCAACCAGGATGGTACGTTTTGGTTTAGGATATGACTTTTTCAAAATTCGCATCGCTTCCATCATAGTCAACGTACCGGTTCCATTATCCGTTGCACCGGAGGCTCCATCCCAGGAATCGAAATGAGCAGAGAGAATGACGTATTCATCGGGCTTTTCAGTTCCCTTAATTTCAGCAATTGTATTAAAAGTTGGCACTTCTCCTAAAAATTCCGCATCTGCGATAATCCTGATGATTGGATTATCTCCATGCTCGACAAGACGATACACCAAACCGTAATCTTCTAAGCTCAAATCAACCGTTGGAATTCTTTGGGTAGTAGTGCCAAGCACTTTGTTAACTCCCCAGCCATTTGACCACCGTGAAGCGATGATACCGGCAGCGCCGGCGTCTTCAATAGCTTTTGGTAAAGTCCTGCGGTTGTATCCTGCTTTTTTAACTCTTTCACGCCAATCATCACGCAGTTTTTGCCGTTCCTCTTTCATTTTTTCGAAGGATTCCTCAGTAGCAAACTCTTCCCAATTATCATCTGTGCGGCCGGTTGGTTGCGGCATTGATATGAGCACGAACTTGCCGTTTACATTGGGCAACCAGTTTTCAAATTCGATTGAATCAGCAACATCCGGCATAATAATACAGCTTGCTTTTAGCGGACCCAATGTACCCGGACTCCAGGCCATCATTGTTCCTTCAAGAGTTCGCACCCGTGGTTCCATCATGTCGATGTGCGAAATTCCTCTTCTCCAACCACGCCATTTACCCCATTCTTCATTTCTGGCTGAAATGCCCCACCCTTTGTACTTCTCTACAGCCCAATCATGTGCTTTTTTCATCTGCGGTGTTCCGACCAGTCGTGGCCCGATAACATCTAAAAGTTCATGGGCAAGTTGTTTTAATTGCGAGTTATCCATGGCCTCTGTCCAGATCTGTTTCAATACTTCATCATCGGTAGCCAGATTCTGGGCAATCGCTGCCGAGTTCGAAAAACCAAATAAGCAAATTAATATTATAATTATTGTAAACTTTCTCATAGGTTAACTCCTCATTAGAATTACAATTAATACAATTATTGGGTACTCAACAATACTTAATAGATGGCAAAATTCCAAGTAAAAAGGCCTCAATTTTTTTATTGTTAAAATACGAATTGAGAAATCAGTCAGATATTATCTGAAGAGAAAATCGGTCTTGCAATAAATCAATCTGATTAGGAGGTTGCTGTTTATTTTGTGATGAAAAAGCGCAGATAATCGGTCATTCCCTCGCGAATTACATTGGGGAACCAGTCTAAATCTTCAAACTCAAACAAGTGAAACCGTTTCATACGTGATGCTCAGCTTGAACAAAATCATTATCAGAATCGGCGTAATTTTCAATTATGATTGTGAAATGAAGCAATTATTGATAAAAAGGGTTGTCAAAAAAATGTCTGAACCAGGATGATCAGGATTTGAGGATTCACAAGAATTAATTCTAATAATCCTGAAAATCCCGATTCAGATTAGATTTGCTTATTCAGTTCGATCATTCACTATTCACAATTAACCATTAATTCGTGGCCATTTTTTTTAAATACTGATCAAACCAGGCTACCACCCGTTTGATGAAATCCAATTGATGCGCTCTTTCTCTCAAACCATGTGGTTGGCGTGGATACAAAACCAGCTTGGTCGGGACATTTTTATGTTTCAAGGCTGTATATAATTCGATTCCCTGTCCAGGATGGACCCGTGCGTCGGACATTCCGTGCACAACCAAAGTTGGGGTTTTTGCTTTCTCGATATGGTACATCGGGGATCGCTGCCAGTGCAAATCCCTTTGATCGTACCAATAGGAATTCCAATGCACCAATGACATTTCATGGGGGATATCGGTTGTGCCATTGAACGAAATCCAGTTCGTAATACCTGCGGCAACTACGGATGCTTTGAATCGCTCACTAAAACGAGTGGCCGCCCATGCCGAGAAATAGCCGCCATAAGACCATCCACCAGTGCCAACCCGGTCCGGATCGACCAGGCCTCTATCTATCAATGCGTCTATTCCCGACAAAACATCATCAAACTCACTGCCGCCTAAATCATCATGATCGGCCTTGCTGAATGCAACTCCTTTACCAGCGCTGCCTCGATAATTCGGTTCCAGAACCATATAACCATTCGCCGCTAAAACTTGGACAGGATAGCCGGAGCGCGTATTCCAGCCATTAAGGCTTACACCTTCGGGTCCACCATGTATTTGCAAAACCAGGGGATAATTTTGACCTTGCTCGTAATCGACTGGATAAGTCAAGATACCCTCAATCGACATTCCGTCTTTGGCCTTCCACTCAATAACTTCTTGTCTCCCTAATTTGACTGCGGCTAAATCGGAGTTATGTTTGGTTAACCGCATTAATTTACCATCTTTGAGTTTGCCTGCAAACACTTCTTGTGGATGTTGCGGAGTATGAGCGACCGCTGCTATTAAACCTTTTTTTGATTGAATACTCAAACTTTGCAAGATTGCTCCCGAGGAAAAAATCTTTTTCATCTTACCATTACTGGCATTCAGGCGATTCAGAGAAGATTGGGTGCCCTCGGTAGCTGACATTAAAAGTTCCTTATTGTCCAACCAACCAATCCAATTAGCTGTCGCACCGTAATTCTCGGTAAGATTTTTAGCCGTTCCACCATTTGCAGAAACCACAAACACACTCTGGGCTATGGGATCGTTAAGACTTACGGCAGCAACAAAAGCAAGCTGGGTGCCGTCCGGAGAGAATGCCATATTACCAATTTTCCCTTCGGTCTTGCAAAGGATTGCCGGCACTCCACCATCTACAGAAACGGTATAGATCTTTTTGTAGATATAGGAATCATCAATCAATGGAGTATCTGTTGCTTGTATTGCGATTTTACTGCCATCCGGGGACCAGGTATAGCTCCAGGTAGATAGTTCTTTTTCATAAATCTTGTGTGACTCCCCGTTTGCTACATTCATTACCCATAAACGACGATGCTTGAAATTCTCATCTGCAACTTGCCAATCTTCTCCAGCTTTTTTTGCTTCCTTTTCCGCATCGGTTGCCGGATCGGTAGACAGAAATGCAATTGATTGACCATCGGGTGACCATTGATACGAACTGACAGAAGTTTCATGATGGGTTAATGCCGTTGCTTCTCCACCATCGATGCGCATTTGATAGACTTGCGTATTCGCATCATGCTCCTTGCGATGGGAAAGAAAGGTTATCGATTTGCCATCACGAGACCAGCCAACAGACCATGCGCTAACAGGCTTCGAAGTATATCGCTTTGGTTCTCCACCCTTGGTCCCTACGACCCAAATTTCAGAATAGGCTCCGCCTGGTGTATCCTTTTCACTTCTCGGAACACTCAAAACATAAGCGATCCATTCGCCAGTTGGATCCAAAGAAACCTGGGATACCCTCTCCAAACTGACAACCATCTCAGGTGTGAAGACCTTGTCCTGGGTCATCGCTGTCGTTGAAAACAATAGTAGAATCAACAAAGCCAGGACAAACCAACTTCGATGAACTGATTTTATTTGAATCATGGCGCTTCTCCTTATGTTATTTGGAAAATAAGTTAATAAATTGGTTTGATTGATTGAAGACTAAATAAAACATCAAAGATTAATAGTATACGGAAGAGCAATAAGGAGGCAGCAAAAATGGCATGCTGCTACTTTTGCTAAACGGAGAAACACTGTCCTGCAATTCAATAATGAGATCACCGCTTGTAAACTGGCAGACCGCAATAACATAAGCGTTTTTCTTCCTTTTCTCTTCCTCCTTTGTTACTTTGTTACTTTGTTACTTTGTTACTTTGCTCCTTTGTCACTTTGTTACTTTGTTACTTTGTTACTTTGTGCCTTTGTGCCTTTGTGCCTTTGTGCCTTTGTGCCTTTGTGCTTTTGTCACTTCAAGCACTCTACTTCAAATAAATAGCCTTTCGTACCGCGGTA
>JADFJB010000095.1 GCA_022566355.1 candidate division KSB1 bacterium | reverse complement strand
CTCCTTAATTTAATGTTTGATTATGAAACTTCTGAAAAATTAACAGAATGTCATTTCGACGCAGTCCTTCAGCTAGGCTTTAGGATAAACTCCGCGAAGAGAAATTTTATCTCTAACAAAACATTTTTTGGTATAGATTAAAAGATTTCTCGTCGTAAACTCCTCGAAATGACAGCAAAATAGTTATTTTTCAGAAGTTTCGATTATTTAAATTCCACAGTAAAACGAACACTTAACCTCAACCTTTACCACAATCTCATCCTCAAAATATGGATAATTCTTCTCCATCAAATTGACAATATTCAAGTTGAAATTCATACGAACGTTTACAAACCGGGCACGTCTTGGTCAGATTAACCCCTCCCGTTTTTGATCCTAACCAATTCTCCCTGAATTTCTTCATGTTCTCAGTTAATTGCATGCCGACATGTTCGTAAGGCACAACTTCTAAACCCGGATGATCGACAAATGTAATCTGCTTTTCTTTTATTTTTCCACGTTGCTGGAAGTTTATCGTAACAGTATCACCAGCTTTGTGAGCATTTCGCACCGCTTCAAAATCATCTGCGCTTTGTAATATCTTTCCATCCAATTCCTCGATTAAATCGCCGCGATCCAATCCTGCCTGGTACATAGGGCTGCCTATTCTTGTTGCGGAACTGAGTCGTGCGCCTTCATCGGAGTATTCTAAATTGATGTATCCCAGAAATGCTTTATCCGGATCTGCTTTGTGTAATAGCAGTCCGGCGTTCGCCAGCAACTTTTTATAATCGACTATTTCGGATCCAAAAATATGCTTTTCAAAAAAATTATCTGCAAACTTTTGATCCCCGGCCACTTTCCCGAGAATAGTACGCAAATCATCAAGGGTGTAGGCAATTTCAGTTTTCCCATGTGCCTGCCATACAGCTTTCATATAATCATCTAAGGTTACACGAAATTTAGACCGAAGCGTTAGGTCTAATCCCAGTCCGGTAACTGAGCCATAAGTATAATAAGAAATAAATGTATTGGTTCGGTTATTTGGATCGACTGCGGTTGCGGCATCTACAAATGGGGCTTGCATGCTCATTTCCACAGGACTAAAGAAATTTCGCCCCGGTGAGTTAATCACAAAAGTTAAGCCTTGTGAAATACTTTGGGTATATCGATCTAAACTTCTGATTTGAGCTCTGTGCATGATAAGAGATGTGTAATAGCTGGTAAAGCCTTCGGCAAACCACAGTTCACCGGACATGTTCGCTCGCTCGAAATCAAATGGCTCCAACGATTTGGGACGCAATCTTTCCACATTCCAGGCATGAAAAAATTCATGCGCCATTGTGCTGAGATTACGGCTAGCAAACTTCTTCAGGGATCTCGTGCTTACACAAATGGTTGAGTTGCGATGCTCCATACCGTCGCCTGAAACATGGGGTAGGTAATCACAGATAAAAGTATACGTCCCATAATCAAATTCAGGTAATTCGCCAAAAACCGCAATTTCTTCCTTGATGATCGCATCCGTCATTTTTGCATAAATCTTCACTTCGTCTTCAGTGCCGTCATGATGCATGGCAATCCGGATCATCGCTGTTTGATTATTTGTTTCAACCTTCCATTCTTCTAAAATGAAATCACTCAACTCAGTTGGGCTATCTAAAAAATAATACAGATTTGGCGCAGTGAATTTATATGAATTTCCGGTGGGTTTCAGTTGCGTTGCTACCTTCCAATTACTGGATTGTGGCACATTAAACTCAATTTCGATGGGTCTATCACCTAGCCCACGAGCCCATACGAATGTTGCCGGCATATTCAAATGGCCATGGGTTTCATCGATTCCGGAATAGGTTCCGCCGGCCCGATCTGCAAATAATGTATAGGTGACTTTTACATTGCCATCATGACCAGCAATATTCCACTGGGACGGATTTGGTCGACTAATAACTAATTTTTTTCCTTTACTATTAAAGGCTTTAACATTGTAAACATTTTTTGCGAACTCATGAATTGCATACCTGCCAGGCGAAGACCGGCTCATTCGAACTTCCAGAACATCAACTTTTACATCAGGAAAATCAATTGAAATTTCGGCTTCGTGATGAACAGCATTTTGAAATGAAATTTCATATCGAATGGGTTTTTGCGCCAACCCCCATCCAGCTGATCCAAGAAACAGAAACAAACTCAAAGGAAAAAGTATTCTCTTATTCATCATCAACATATAATCTCCATTAGGTTATTAATTCGAAATTAACCTGGATAATTCATAAATCAGCTTTTAAGCTTAAAGTTTCCAAATGTCATCCCGTCGCAACGGGATCTATTTCCATAAAAAGAAATAGTAAAATTGGTTGTATAAATTAGTTGCAAAACATATCCCTCCGGGATGACTGTGATAAGGTTTATGAATAGATCAGGTTAATCGATCACGTTAATCAGTTTTCTTCAAAACATTTTAATTTGATAATACTTTGGGAGATGGTTTAGCATGAACCATGATTTCTAATTTTTCATTTCAGATTTTATCGCTTCAATTTCTTGTTTTACTTGTGCAACAATTGGACTTTCCGAATCTAGTGTTAGAAATTTCTCAAATGCTTGCAGAGCCTTTTGATTATCTTCTAAGCCAAATCGATAGGTAATGGCTAATTGTAACCATGCATCTGTAAACTCTGGCACGGAATTGGAAATGCGGGTCAACACTTCTGCAGCTTGATCGGGTTGACCGTTTTGCCTAAGGGCTACGCCAAGTTCAACATAAACGTCTAAAGCGCTTGGATTCAACAAAGCTGCCTTTCGGAATACTTCAACAGCTTTTCCCGGCAGGCGTTCTTCAAGATACAAATGGCCTAAATGTCTAAGATTTTCAAAGTTTTCCGGATCTAATTTTAGTTGTTCCTCCAGGGCATGCATTTCTTCGTGGGTTAAAACATCTGGAACTTGTTGGTTTGTTTGCTGTTGGTTTTTTGGCGCATCATCTCGAGAATGTATGTGCTCCGGTCCTTTCTTCAATGCATTCACGAAATGATAACCAGAAAACAAAAAAAATACAGTTGCAAGAGATAGAATCACTGTGGTTTGTTTTTGAACTGGTTTTCCTTTTTCAGGTTTTTTTTGTGTTGGCACTTACACAATCTCCATATTTATTATTAATTTGGTTTCATAATACAAATTATGAATTAAAATCATTCTCCTTCTTCACGAAACTGTTGAAAAGGGGAAGAATTTGTTGGTGCAATTTACAATCAAAAAGAAGATAGAATGCATTATAATTATCAAAGCTAAACCTAAATAATTAGCTATTTTCTTTTACACCGATCGCTTGTTCAAGTTTGTCCAACCTATCGCTAATTTGCCGCAAATACTCGATGATCACAGCATGTGTATAACCAGCATCGATACCAACAGGTGAATCAGCCGATCCTATTTTTTTGATCAACTCAGCATAATCAACTTTTGACTTCTCAAGTGGATTCATATGACTCATGATTTAGTTAATCCTTTCCAAAAATAATTTTTAAATATAGAACTATAGTGCATCATTTTCTACAAAGTTTTGGTTGATAAATGAACTTTAATGATTGCCACTGAATCCTGCGGATTAGACATGGATAATAAAAAGGATATGTGCTGGAATTACGGAAATGCTTACCTATTTCTGGATCATTTTTGCTGCGATTTCTTTAACAATTTTAGCAGCCGTCATTGCTGTTATACCAAACGGATCTCTTTCCGGATTTAATTCAACAACATCTGCACCGACTATCTTGCAGTTTAATTGTTGAATTACATTTAATACTTGCCGAATTGAAGCGCCACCTGGCTCATGATGTGAAACACCAGGGGCATAAGCGGGATCCAGCACATCCAAATCAAACGATATATAAATTGGTCCCTCGAAATCAATACTGAATTTTTGAGTCCAATCTTTCATTTCGATCATTTCAACACCAAATTTTTTTGCCTGATCTCTTTGGTGTTGCGTGCAGGTTCGAATCCCTAGTTGAATAAGCCGCGACGCTAGATTTTCTTCCATGATCCTTGCAAATGG
This sequence comes from candidate division KSB1 bacterium, assembly GCA_022566355.1. Classification (NCBI taxonomy): domain Bacteria; kingdom Pseudomonadati; species Candidatus Zhuqueibacterota bacterium. The sequence continues at coordinate 15,281 of JADFJB010000095.1, read as the reverse complement.
ACAGGCGTGCGAAAACCGGTTACCCTGGAATTCATCGTAAAGATCAGGATGGGCGTCAAAATGAAGAATATTTAACAGCGGATATTTTTTATGAAATGCTTTGACAATCGGATATGTGATAGAGTGATCTCCTCCAAGCGCTATTGGGATTTGGTCACTTCGGAGAATACCTTGAATGGATGTGCCGATCTTGCTTACATATTCATCAGAAGAAAACACAACATCACCAAAATCTTTAAGTACATCAGGAATACTCAGATCAAGCCCTGATTCACTAAAGGAGTTGGTCGATTCCGATTTTAAAGCATCCCGAATAGCTTGCGGCGCTTTGGCAGCGCCCTTCAAATACGATGAATATTCATCAAATGGAAACCCGATTAGTATTACGCTCTGATTGTTGGATTCTATCTCTTGAGATGATATCATTGTTGATTTTGATTCAGAATTCCTTCAAAAGTAAGATTTGATATGGGATATTTTTGCCAGGTTTCGTAATCGAAATGCCACCATTCAAATTGATAAATTTCAAAACCTTCCGCCTCCATTGAATTTCGCAATAATTTTCTCAGCCATCTCTGTTGTGATGTTCCACCCGGATAATAAGGAAACGACCGATCGGAAAATTCATCATAGGTAGCGACCATATCGACCGTTTCTCCAGTCTTTAAGTCATAAAGTGTCAAGTCCACTGCACATCCCCTATTGTGCCTCGATCCTTTTTGCGGATCTGCAACAAAATGCTTGAGACTTTCCGGAGTGGCATCCCAGAACATCTTGGTAACATACCAGGGTCGATAAGCATCATGGATCAAAAGACCATAGCCCATCTTTTTCAAATCACGATGCACACGAACCAGGGCCTCTGCGGCTGGGCGTTGCATAAAGGCTTTTGCCTGTTCATAAAATACGGTACTCATAAAATTGTTGGTTGAACTATAACGTATATCTAATTTGATGGTGTTATCCAATTGCGTAATATCTACCAGATCCGCTTCAAGCTCTCTATTTTCCGCAGGTGGATTTGCTGCCAGCGCAGTTTTTCGAAGTTCCTCACTCTCTTTAAGAGGTTTAATTTTGAATGTAGCGCCTCCATCCATGCCAGCGGGCCTTCGTTTGAAAACCACATTGGCTGCCTCCACTTGCGTAGCATACCCTTTATCATCGCGATCAAAAATGAGCTTTTCTCCATGATATAATCCATAATTTGGAAAAGCATAAACATTCCTGGATATTTCCTCAAGGGGATAATAGAAAAACCACTCGATTAGAGTGTACAGTTTTCCATATTTCTCCAATATATAAAGCGTGTTGTGGTCCCAACCATATTCCCCAATCAAACCATTCCAGTGTTTTGGGATTGAGGTTGGTTGATCGAGTGTCAGCCGGGACAGAGATTCACTTTGATAAATAATACCGCCATTTTCTTGTGGCACTATCTTTACACCATAGCCCAAAGGATCATCTGTAATTAACGTATCTCCAATGGATTTTAATTCTGCACGAATACTGCCGGAATAAAGGAATAATTTTCCATTTTGTTCCTTGAGCTCAACGGTACGTTTTAAATTTACATAAGTACCTTCTATTTTTCGTATAACTTCAGTCGGAATCGGTGATCCCGGTTGATCAAACTCGGGAAGAACTTTACCCTCTTTTTTAGCCAGCATGAGTTTAAATGCATAATTATTTATCCGGTTTGCTACTTCATTGGCTGCATCTAATGTAATAATCGTTACGACTCCCAATTTCTCATCCGGTAATGCGGCAATTTGAGTAGCATATCCATACATCACACCACCGTGCCCGATTTTTCGTTTCCCTTCGAATTCATTAACATAAAACCCTAGTCCGAAGCCGGATTTCTGTTCCTCGCTTGCGTATTGGATCTCATACATTTTCGCAAGGGTCTCTGGTTTGAGTATGGCTCCACCGGGGCCTTCCCCATTGTTGAACAGCACCTTCATAAACCTTGCCAGATCTTTAACGGTGGAATACATGCCAGCGGCAGGCACCATACCCAGTTGAAATGTAGGAGCTTCAAAAGTTCTGCCATCATAAGTCCACATGTAACCCTTTGCCAAATGTTTTTTGATTTCCGGGAGGGGTTCATAGGCGCTTCTCGTCATGCCAATTGGATCAAGTATTGCGGCTTGGATGTATTGGATGAAAGGCTTTTCAGCAACTTTCTCAACGGCAAACCCTGCTACTGAAATGCCGGCATTTGAATACTTGGTGCGTGTTTCGGGCTCATAGACCAAAGCTGTTTGATTTAGGCTCTCAACCAATTGTGCGACTGTTGGTTCAGTAGGATCGAAGTAATGTCCAACCGGCGGTTCACGCACAATTCCGGCACGATGACTCATAATTTGTCGAAGTGTTAACCTTTTACCAAATGAATTTTGTGGTTGGAAATTTGGCAGATAATCTGTGACAGGCGCATCGATATCTATTTTTCCGCTTTCTGCAAGCTGCATAACAGACATATCAGTGAACAACTTAGACAGAGATGCAATTCTGTAAACTGTTTCAGCAGTAGCAACGGTTTTTTTATCAGGATCAGCCATGCCAAATCCTTTTGCCCAGACGATTTCCTGGTCATCCACCAGAGCGATGGATACAGCCGAAAATTGTTTGTCCTCCATTTCCCTGGTGATTACACGTTCTAAAGCTTTGGTAACTGAGGTGTAATCAGCTCTTGCTGGGATATCTGCTCTTTGGGATTGACAGCCGAATAAAAGAACGAATAAGAAAATTACGCAAACTTTGTGTTGCAGCAGTCTGTTTATGAACATTGAATGATTCCTTTTTTATGAATTATTGTGATGTTCTATTAAACTGTTCACAATTGTTATTTTGAGTAGCACCCTTCGATATATCCCGACAAAAAACGTCGGGATTACTCAGGATGCTAAACAAGGTTGTTATGTATAATTTGACCTACTTAATATTAAAACAACTAAAGCCTGATCCTTTCTAATTCTTTGGCAAGTCCAAATCCTTTAGCTTTAATTTCTTTAAATTCTATGTTTTCTTCAAACAGCGCAGGATTGGTTCGGTTCAGGTGAATGAATTTAATCTTTTCGATTTCCTGTTCCGCAAGCGCACTAAACCGGTCCATACTTTCAGAAATAAAAGGGTGTGGTATTTCAGACATCACCCGCCCCGGCACTTCCCCGTCGGCAAAAAAAGAGCCATCCAACAATGCAACATCAACCTGTGAAATTAAATCCTCAATCCTGATCCCCCACTCATCCAATATTTCCCATTTATTGATATCAGGAATAAAAATCACCGAACGATTCGGACCCTGAATGCGGAAACCAACGGTTTCAGAATATTCATCCCTGTGTGGAACAAGAAATGGTGTAACTGATAACCTGGGATTCAACTGTATTGATTTATCTTTTGTTAGTTTTCGTAATTCAATATTTTCATACCGAACCAACTGATCCCAGGGGCCATTGGAACTTAAAAATTCATGCATGCGCGGCATGGCATGAACCGGAACTTTCTTGCCGCCAATAATTTCATGACCAATGTGTATCAAGCCGGTGTAATGCCCAACATGAGCATGAGTCAGAAAAATACCAGTCAATCCGGGAACATTATCTACAGGCAAAATCTTGTCTAATTCATGAAGCTGGTATTTAAAGTCCGGAGTAGCTTCAAACATCCACCTTTGTTTGGATAAAGGATCGATTAACGCCAGGCAAGTTGCGTATCTTTTTTTTGTCGGATCTTCCCAAAGCTCATTTTGCTTCATACCGGCTTGTGGAAAGCCGGCATCCTGTGCAATTCCAAGGATAACGAGGAAAGGCTCATTCGATTCCAGTTTATATTGTGATTTTTGAGCTGGATTACATCCGAACAACAATCCTAAAATCAATACGAATAGAGACACATTTATTCTGATATTTCTTGTGGTATTCATTCCTTCATTGGAAATTTATACTTAAACAAAGGTAAACGTCGAGGTCTGCCTTCTAACTGGGTCACAAGGTCTCCAATTCTTTTGGCTCCCATCTTTACAAAAAAACCTTCTGCATTTGGATCAGATACAATTTCAAACCATTTAGCACTCATCGATCCGGCAATTTTTACAGCATGCTGGAATAACTTCGTCCCCAACCCGTTGCCTATATATTCAGGTAAAATCCAAAAATGCTCAATACTCATTCCTTCATCTTTATCAGCCAAAGCATAGAAACCCACCGTTTTTTTTGACTTTACAATTTCAAAGACTTGATTGACTTGTATGAATTCTTTTGTTATTGTGAGCTCATTTTCCCATTCCTTAATCGAGCTTTCAGAATATCCCCAGTATCTTTTTGAGATGTGTGCAATCAAAGTTAATTCGTTTGCATTTTTTGGGTCAGATTTTCTAATTGTTGTTTTCATAGGTGGATTCTATGAATTGATTATATTTTTTCAGATTTTCGAATTCAATAATTTGAATCTAATAATATAACTTTTGAATCAATCGAAACAAGAACAATTTTTCATTCACGGTTTAATATTTTATTTGAATGTAATTTTGGACATTTGATATTATAATAACTAACTTGATTTATTCATAAACCTTATCACTGTCATCCAGTAGGGATCTATTTTACAACTAATTTATACTTACGATTTTACTATTCCCTTTTTATGGAAATAGATCCCGTTGCGACGGGATGACAATTAGGAAATTTTAAGCTTAAAACTATAATTCATGAATTATCCAGGCTAAGTTAAATTTAGAGTTTATTCAGAGTATAATTCTTACGGAATTAGAAGAACTTTCCCAGTAGTTTTTCGTCCTTCAAGACTGCTATGTGCGTCGGCGGCTTCTGCTAATGGGAAAACATGTTCAATCCGCAAATTCAATTGTCCTTTAGCAACCCAATCTAACACTTCTTCTGCGCGTTTTTCAAGACTCGCCCGGTCGGCAATATAATGAAACAGGGATGGCCTGGTGAGAAAGAGCGAGCCTTTTGTATTTAAAATAGCCGGATCGAACGGCGGCACGGGACCGCTCGATTGACCGTACAAAACCAAATAACCCTGAAGCGAAAGGCAATTCAAACTCTTTTCAAAAGTGTCTTTACCCACTGAATCGTAAACCACATTGACTCCTTTGCCATCGGTCAAACTTTTCACATCTTGTTCGAAATCTTTCTGTGTATATAGAATTACCTCATCGGCGCCAGCAGAACGAGCTAAAGCTGCTTTTTCCTCTGTTGAAACAGTGCCAAAAACCCTGGCGCCACATTGTTTCGCCATCTGAACCAATAAGAGCCCGACGCCTCCAGCGGCAGCATGGACAAGGCATGTGTCACCACTCTTTAGCGGGTAAGTACTGAATGCCAGGTAGTGAGCCGTCATGCCCTGTAGCATTACAGCCGCTGCAGAACGAAAATCGATTTCTTGCGGCAATCGCACTAATTTACCGGCAGGTACTACAACATATTCGGCATAGGCTCCGGCTGCTCCTGTAAATGCTACCGAATCGCCAATTGAAAAGCTGGAAACATCATTGCCAATTTGCTCCACACTACCCGCACCTTCAAGTCCAAGAATATAAGGTAAGTTAACAGGGTATAGACCGGTTCGTTGGTATACATCTATGAAATTTACTCCACAAGCGCCGAGTTTCAATAATACCTCGTCAGTACCTGGATCTGGAGTTGGGACATCCTTATATTCCATGGCTTCACTACCGCCATGTTTTGTTATTTGTATTGCTTTCATGAAATCCTCATTGTTTTTAATTGAATTGATGGCATCAATATATCTAGTCTATTTTAATTCCGACAACATTCCATAAGATGACCTTCAGACTTTGATCCTTTTGACTCATTTCTTCCAGTTCTCCAAAACTTAAATCTGCGACGAGTTGACCATCTTTTAAATGAGATTTCGGTTTCATTGTTTTTCTACCACATCAAGAACGTCATCAAATCAATAAGAAAACCCTAACTCTCAAGAGAAATTTTCTCTAGATTTTCTATTACCCACTTGTTTAAACTCTTACCGGATTTAGCGGCTTTGACATACAATTTGTGGTGAAGCTCAGGAGGCATTCTTAATACAAATTTACCTGAAAAAGGTCTGTTAGGTTCTTCACTTCTTGATTTGCAAAAATCCAGATAATCATTTATTGAATCTCGAAAAGCCCTTTGGATTTCTTTTACACTCATCCCTTGAAAAGTTATTACATCTCTTGTATCTAAAACTTCACCGTGAAATATTGCAAACTCATCATCATACACAACATTTCCGGTATAACCTTTATATTTTAACATCGTTGAACTCACACTACTATAAGTTGTTTTTCTAAAGTCTTTTTATTCAGCTAAGTTCTATTCTTTATTTTAGTATCAATTCAAGGCATTCATAAACTTTTCAGGATTGTTTATATCTAGCACTCTGTTATCTTTTTTTATCATAAGGACAGTTTTATACTCGATTCCTTTACGTTCAAAATATCGCATCAATTTTAACATTTTGTAGAACACTTGTAGATTAGTAATCCAAATATATGTAAAGAATAATCCAAAAATCAGAAACACCTATGAGACTTGAGGAATAATCAATCCTGGGATTAGAAAAATTGGACCAACTAAAGAAAATAAAATTGCCATTCTTGGATTTTTGAATAACTCTTGTTGTTCGTTTTTTGTAATGATGATAATACTTGACTGATTTTATATTCAATGGAACGTTCGTTCTCTATTTTATTTTCTTTAAGTAATAAGGGTTTACGTATCTCATAATTTTCATATATACATTCATTAAAAACTGATCGCCTCTCATCTGAAGTTTCTTTTTGACTATTTGAAGATATCAATGTGCGAATGTTTTTAAACCACTTATTGATAAGTGGTTAGTAAGAATTCAAGTATACTTGAATTAAACCAATAATTTCTGCTCTTCATAAAATTACCATTTTTCAGACACCAAAGCTGGTCATGAACTTTCCATAACCTCCCTACTATGTTTTATTCTTCGAAAATTACCAAATGGATTTAACAAAGTCAAGAAAATATTATGGAAGCGATTACTAAAAATATAAGTTTGGAGTCACGCTACCTTTTATCAAAGCGCATAGAACCCAGTGAGCTTTGTAACAAGATGAATTTATAGTTAAAACTATATTTTATCTGCTTAATTTTCTTCTTGATTTTTACAATCCAAAATCCATTATTAAATCCTTACTGATCGGTTTTCCACATACAAATTCTTTACGTTTTTTAAACATGGAAAGGCTCAATATGGCAACTGAAGTTATTCAAACAGCAAGGTACAGGATTTTGGTTTAACTCATCAAAAGGACTTATGATGGATGTCTTCCCTGCCGACAATTTTAGTGTTATCCTCTTTTGAGATTTATGCCACTTAGGACGCTTTTAAATACAGATTACGCAGTAGATGTGTCAACATCGGCATATTGCCGCAAGTTATTTTTTTGTTGTATATTAAAGTTAGGTAAGCTATATTTTCATTCTTTTGTCATTTCCAGTGGTCGAAATTCTACACAATTCTTTCAGTAGCCTAATTTAAGGAGAGAGTTCTGCATATGGCCCACAAGCATGATGTAATGATAGTTGGCGGTGGTGGAGCCGGGTTGCGCGCCGCAATCGCTGTTGCTGAAATCAATCCAAAACTGAGCATCGCCGTGGTGTCAAAAGTTTATCCGATGCGCAGCCACACGGTATCTGCAGAGGGAGGAGCTGCGGCAGTTATCAAGCAGAACGACAGTCTTGAAGATCATGCTTATGATACCATTTCAGGAGCCGACTGGCTCTGCGACCAGGATGCCGTCGAGGTATTTGTCAAGGAGGCACCAGAGGAGATGATCCAGCTTGAGCACTGGGGTTGTCCCTGGAGCCGTGAAGAAGATGGCAGCATCGCTGTGCGGCCATTTGGCGGCATGAAGATAGAACGCACCTGGTTCGCATCCGACAAAACCGGCTTTCACATGCTGCACACTTTATTTCAGACCTCGCTTAAATATGATCCCATCCAACGATATGACGAATGGTTTGTTACCAAATTGCTTGTAGATGATGGACGTTGTCAAGGCGTGGTGGCAATAGAGCTTGCTACGGGAAGAATTGAGGCCATCACTGCCAAGGCTGTCATCATCAGTACAGGCGGGTGTGGAAGAGTGTTTCCATTTACGACCAATGCCAATATAAAAAATGGCGACGGTATGGCTCTCGCCTATCGCGCCGGCGTGCCGCTGAAGGATATGGAGTTCATTCAATACCATCCAACCGGGTTGCCGTTTACGGGCATTCTGATAACGGAAGCATCTCGCTCCGAAGGAGGATGGCTGCTCAACAAGGACGGATATCGCTACTTGCAGGATTACAACCTTGGCACTCCGCAGCCAAAACCCGTTCTGCGTTCTATGGAGCTGGGACCTCGTGACCGGCTGTCCCAGGCTTTTATCAAAGAGCAAGAGAAGGGACGGACTCTCGAGGGGGAATACGGCCACTACGTTCACCTGGATCTTCGTCATCTAGGTGAGAAGGTCATCAACAGCAAGCTTCCCTTTGTGCGTGAGCTTTGTCTAAAGTACGAAAACATTGACCCTTTGAAAGAGATGATTCCAGTGCGTCCGGTTGTCCACTACATGATGGGTGGGATTCATACGGATATTCATGGAGAGACGCCACTAAAAGGTTTATTTGCGGCGGGCGAGGTCGCGTGTGTCAACATCAATGGAGCTAATCGTCTTGGTTCCAATTCTCTGACTGAGTTGTTGGTGTTTGGCGCCAGGGCAGGTAAGGCTGCGGCCCAATTCGCATCGGATCAGAGAGATCCAAACGCCGCCATATACTCACTTGCAGTAGATGAAACAAAACGGATTGAAAGACAGTTTTTCAGAAATGAGGGTGGTAAAGAGCGGATCGCGAAGATTAGGAGTGAGATGCACCAGGCGATGGAAGAAGGTGTAGGCATTTATCGCGATGAAAATTCCTTGAGAAAATCACAAGAAATCATCAATAATCTGCAGGAAAGATTTTTGAATCTCGCGATTCAGGATCACAGCTTAACTTTCAATACTGAGCTCATGTTGGCTATCGAACTTTCCTACATGCTCGATGTTGCGGAGGCGACTGTACAGTCAGCTCTAAAGAGGACAGAGTCTCGAGGCTCCCATCAACGCACGGATTATCCAGAACGAGACGACGGAAAATTTCTGACACATAGTTTGGCCTTTAGACATGAAAGCCAACCGCCGCGAATTGAGTACCTGCCGGTGACAATCACTAAATGGCCGCCGGCAGAGCGCGTTTATGGAAAGTAACAGACACAGTGACAACATACTAGAGGTTTTATGGCAACCAGCATCACATTAGAAGTCTACCGTTACCGTCCGGAAGAAGAATCCGAGCCGGTCTACCAGAGCTACGAAGTGCCTTGTCAAAAAGATTGGGTAATCCTTGATGCCTTGAACCACATCAAAGACACGTTGGATGGAACCCTGTCGTACCGTTGGTCTTGCCGCATGGGGGTTTGTGGCAGTTGCGGGATGATGGTCAATGGCGTACCGGAACTCACCTGTGCGAGCTTTTTGGAAAAGTATCTGCCTGGGCCAGTTCGAGTAGAGCCCTTAGAGAATTTTCCCGTTGTTCGCGATCTAGTCATTGAGATGAGTGACTTTATGGAGAAGTTGAAACGAGTGAGCCCTTGGATCATCCGTGAACAGGAAAAACCCTTGTCTGATGGGGAATACTTACAAACGCCAGCGGAACTTGAGGACTACATGCAATTTAGCATGTGCATCAACTGTATGTTGTGCTATGCAGCCTGTCCTGTATATGGCCTGGAACCCACCTTTATGGGACCTGCGGTCATCGCTCTTGCACAGCGTTATAATTTGGACAACCGGGATCAAGGGAATAAACAGAGGATGGAAGTACTCTCTGAGGACAATGGTATCTTCGAGTGCACGTTGGTAGGGGAGTGTACCGTGGTGTGTCCCAAAGATGTCGATCCGGCGGGAGCAATTCAGCGCTACAAAGTGGATGGAGCCGTGGATTGGTGGAAATCTCTACTTATGCCCTGGGGAAAATAGAAGATTGATTGATTCTAGGAAAAACTCACGATGACTCGAAACCCAAATTATACCAAATATCACCCAAAGTGGTATCGAAAACAGATGCCCATTTTTTGGTGGGTTCACAATTGGACGCACGCTAAATTCATTCTCAGGGAGCTGACCTGTTTGTCGGTAGCATTTTACGCACTCGTTTTGCTGTTTCAAATTCGTGCGTTGACTCAAAGCCAAGAGGCCTACACAAGCTTCTTAGAATTGCTCAAAACACCAGTTTCGATTGTCTTACATGGTATCGCCTTTTTGTTTCTACTCTTTCACACATTCACTTGGTTCAATCTTTCCCCGAAAGCGTTGGTCATGCGTCTTGGCAAAAAACGCGTACCGGACGTGGCGATTAAGGCGTTAAACTACATCGCGTGGTTTTTTCTTTCCTCATTCATTGCTTGGATACTGTTGACAATTTGATTTAAAGGAACCGCCGTGAAAAGAAACATCGATCCTTTTTGGTGGGGAGTGTTTGGTGCAGGTGGCGCTATCTCCGCTCTCGTTTTACCGGTGCTGCTATTCCTGAACGGCCTTGCCATTCCACTAGGATGGATCGACGCTCCCCACTACGGGGACTTATTATCTTTCGTAAAACATCCTCTTCCTCGTTTATTTCTCTTTGGGGTTATTTCTCTTTCTCTTTTCCACTGGGCGCACCGTTTTCGGTTTACTCTTTACGACGGCTTACAGGTTAAGCATTTGAATGTGCTGGTAGCGACTATCTGTTACGGCAGCGCGACTCTTGTGACATTGCTAGCCGGGTATACCCTATGGAGTTTTTAGGGTTCAATAAACTAGACATTACGAAGCGCAGGAACAACAGTCTCAAAAAAGGAGGGGAAATTCCTCCCCTTATCTGAAACAATATATTAACTTAATGATGGCTGCTAAATGTGTCTATAGTTTCGGATTTATATCATTGGAATTTGATACTAATTTCGAAATTAGAGATTTAAATTTACTCTAAATACGGTTCAAATTCATCATCTGGTCTGGGTTCTAACTTCTCACTCATGATAATTCGCGCACAGGTATTCCAGCGAAGAATTGCATCTTCATTACGAGTAGGGCGCAGTTTTTCCGCTTCTTCGAAATGAAGCATTGCTTCCCGAAACCATTCATATGCGGCATGTGATGTGCCGGGCATCCCCCGTTGCAATAAGGCTTTCCCCTGCCTTTCAAAGATTAACCCTCGATAATATAATCTATCATAATCATTTTTTAATTGAGGCAGTAATTCCCGGGCTCGATCTACACCGTCTGTAATGCCTTCATTAAATTGATCAGTCAAAGATAAAATCAGCCAGATAAGCGCTTTTTGGTTTCCTGGTTCAGCATTTAAGATGTCAAGGCAAATGCTCTCGGCTTCTTTGGGTTCATTTAAAAGACGATAGCGCTCGACTTTTTCCAACGCCTCCGGAATGGCTTTTATTGATAAAGGTTTGAGCTCAAAATCCATAATGGTCTCCTGGGAGTTTTTAAAATGACCCGATGTAATCTTTGAAAAACATTATTGAAAAAATAGTGTGTTCTACAATTAACCATTAAAACAAAATAACATCTGAACCCTTACCCTTCAATCCAAACATTTTCGGCTCCGACAATTTCCTTCAAGTTTACGAGTAAATCATTCCCAGGTGCAACTCTATACTTTTGTGATTGGATAATATATTCTCTCGTATCGCCATTGGTCACATGAATAAGGAATTTGCATTTTCCTTTATGCTCATTGACTAATTTTTTGATCCTATCTAATTTTTTGTTAGTCAATCCATTTAGGCTTAAATTCATACAGACATTTTTTGTGAACTTTTCTCTTGCTTCAGCCAGTAAGAGAATTTCTTCACAAATGATTGTTGGCTCCTTATTATCCTGCGTTGAGATTTTTCCGGTAATTAGGATCAGAGAATCAGGCTGAACCAGTGATCCTATTTTTTCATAAATGGATGAAAAAACCAACATCTCTACTGACCCGGTAAAATCCTCAATGGTGGCAAATGCCATCTTCCTGTTTGATTTGTCAAAAATAGTTTTAATATTGGTAATGATACAGCCAATTTTTACCGCGCATCCATCAGATAAAGCATTTAATTTATTCAGATGAATGGTAGAAAACGCTTCGACTTCATCTTGAAATTTATTCAAGGGGTGACCGGAAACATAAAAACCGAGCAATTCGCGTTCAAAGGTTAGCTGCTCAGATTGACTCCATTCATCCGTTTCTATTAATTCAGGGAAACGATTCAAAACACTCTTTCCGCCATTATTGGCAGCATCGAACATACTGAATTGTCCTCTTTGGTATTCGGATTGTGTGTTCTGAGCAAATGTTATCGCGTTTTCGATATTATAAAACTGCTGAGAACGGCTTCCTTGTAAACAATCCATTGCCCCCGCTTTTGCAAGGCTTTCCATTACTTTTTTATTAACAGCACGCAAATCAAGATTCTGGAGAAACTGGTAAATATTGGTGAACGCCCCATGTTTTTTCCGGGCTCGAATAATCGATTCGATTGACCCTTTCCCAACGTTTTTTACCGCAGCCAAACCAAATCGAATACTTTTGCCATCAATTGTAAAATCAGCCAAACTGTCGTTCACACATGGAGGAAGTATATCAAGCCCCATGCGCCTGCATTCGTCTATCAGGACCATAATACGGTCAGAGTTCGACATTTCGCTGGTTAAAGTGGAAGCCATAAACTCGGCAGGATAATGTGTTTTAAGATATGCTGTCTGGTATGCGACAACCGAATAGCAAACCGCGTGGGATTTATTAAAACCGTAATTGCCAAATTCAATGATCAAATCAAAAATCTTTTGGGCCAGTTTTTCGGAAATTCCTTTTTGTTTTGCACCCTCGGTAAATTTAGCTTCCTGCTTCTTTAATAAATCCATCTCCTTCTTACCCATAGCTTTGCGTAGGATATCTGCTTCACCCAGGGTAAATCCGCCAAGGACACTCACAATTTGCATAACTTGTTCTTGATAAACGATGATGCCATATGTTTCTTTTAAAACCGATTCCAAGAGAGGGTGCAGGTATTCGATTTCTTTTTTCCCATGACTTCGGGCAATATAATCGTCAATCATCTTCATAGGACCAGGCCGATACAAGGCGTTCATCGCAATCAGATCATCAATTTTTGTTGGCTTTAATTTCATCAGGTAATCTCGCATACCGCCGCTTTCAAACTGGAATATTCCTGTTGTTTCACCCTTACCAAAAAGTTCATAGGTTTCTTTATCATCCAAAGGGATTTGATCCAAGTCTATTTCTACATCACGACCGCGTAACATTCGAACGATTTTAGCCAGTACCGTTAATGTCCGTAAGCCAAGGAAATCCATTTTCAACAACCCGATGTCCTCAATACAATTCATATCATATTGAGTCGTTACATCACCGGTATTCGAAACAAAAAGAGGCACAAAATTGGTTAATTCTTCCGGGGCGATCACCACGCCCGCCGCGTGGGTAGATGCGTGTCGGGCTACACCCTCCAAAGCTTTGGAATATTCCAACAACTGCTGAAATCGTTCGTCATTTGAATTGAATATATCTCTAAATTCTTTGACGTTTTTGTATGCTTCGTCGATAGTATTGCCAAAAGGGATCATCTTGGCAATTTGATCAACGTCGCTATATTTTAATTTCAATACCCGGCCGACATCACGAATGACAGCACGGGCCATCATGGTTCCGAAAGTGATGATTTGGGTAACGTTTTTATCTCCATACTTTTTTCGCACATAATCAATCACTTCCTCGCGGCGTTCGTAACAAAAATCAATATCAATATCCGGAAGGGACACACGTTCAGGATTTAAGAATCTTTCGAACAGTAAACCATATTTTAGCGGATCAATATTGGTTATGCCAAGAACATATGAAATGATGCTGCCGGCAGCGGAACCTCTTCCCGGACCAACCGGAATTCCCTGGCTCCGTGCAAAATCTATAAAATCTTTTACAATCAAAAAATAGCCAGGGTAACCCATTTTATGAATCACCTCAAGTTCAAAATTAAAGCGCTCCTCAATTTCAGGAGTAATTTCCGGATAGCGTTTTTCGAGATTTTGTCTCGCTACTTGTCTTAGATAATCCTCGAGATTATCTGCTTCATGGTCAGAAGGAATTTCATATTTCGGAAGATATGTTTTGCCGAACTCCAGTTGTAAATCACATTTATTTGCTATCTCTTTTGTTATATCCAGCGCTTCCTGATGGCTGATAAATAATTCCCGCATCTCTTGTTCCGACTTAAAATATAGTTCTTCGGTTTCGATTTTAAGGCGATCCGGATCATCCAATTCTTTGCCGGTTTGTATGCAAACCAGGGCGTCATGAGGCTTGTGATGTTCCTTTCTCATGTAATGAATATCATTGGTGATCACCAAAGGAATACTCAATTCCTTGCTTAAGTACTGCACTCCTTCTGCAGCTATTTTTTCATCAGGAATTTCATGGTTTTGCATTTCCAAATAAAAATCATCCCCGAATATATCCCGATATGACTCAGCCTTTTGTTTAGCCAGCTCAATATTTCCTTTTACTATCGCCTGAGCTACTTCGCCTTGCAGACATGCCGACATTGCAATTATACCATCATGATATTCCTTTAATACTTCATGATCAATTCTCGGCCTATAGTAAAATCCTTCCAGATATCCAATCGAAACCAATTTCAATAAATTGCGATAACCGGTTAGATTTTTTACTAATAATATAAGATGGTACGAATTATCGCTCCTGTCGGTTTTTGATTTTTCCTTACGACTTCTGGGAGCAACATAAGCCTCTACTCCAATGATTGGCTTTATCCCCTGCTTTTTGGCTGCACGATAAAAATTAATAGTGCCAAACATATTCCCATGATCGGTGATTGCCAAAGCCTCCATCTTCTGTTCTGACGCACATTTAAGCAAATCTTTTATTTTACATGCACCATCTAAAAGACTATAATCGGAGTGGTTATGCAAGTGAATAAATGGCATTCGGAATCCTTATTTTGGTGGTTAATTCTCTATTTTCTATTAAAAAAATATTTTCGTTAAAACCTATTTAAATATATATTAATTCTAATAATCACTATATCTATATTTTACAAAAGTTTATTTTATATAATTACATCTAAAGGTATTTTAATGAAATTTGCTTCCATTGATATAGGCTCTAACG
>JADFJB010000094.1 GCA_022566355.1 candidate division KSB1 bacterium | reverse complement strand
AGCATGGAAAAAACACTGCCGGCAAGAGGCAGCCATCCTGCCGGCACATTCTGGTTTTACCAGAATTGGGATTTCAACACACTTGCAACGATTTTTAAACAAGAAACCGGCCAGGGCGTTTTTAAAGCATTTGCCGAGCATTTAGCCAATCCACTGCAACTGGAAGATTTCGGCATGGAACACACCTTTTACCGCAACGAAGCCAAGAAATCCCGGCACCCGGCGTATCTATTTAGAATGTCAGGCCGGGATATGGCCCGAATTGGTTTGCTCTACCTCAATAACGGCAGATGGAAAGACAAGCAGATTATACCCGAAAATTGGGTTAAGGAAAGTACCCAACCATTCACAAAGGAACTCGGCCGGTTCAATGATCGCGGCAGCTATGGATATCTGTGGTGGGTCTCCGACGGCGTTAATGGCCAACCGATGTATTTTGCCAGCGGCTCCGGGGGACAAAGGATTTGCGTTCTGCCGCAATCTAAGCTCGTTTTTGTGCATATGGTCAATACGTATGACAACAATGGCGGGCGGCATGAACAAATCATCGATCTGCTGGGCCTGCTTCTCCAGGCGAAAATAGCCGAGCCAAAAACAAAGCCATATCTTGTGGAATATGAACCACAAAAAAGATTAATGCCGAAACTCGTTAAGGTGAATAAAACGGTTTTAAGTAAATATATCGGGAAATATCGCCATCGATTCTTAGGAGAATTGGCAGTTGATGTTGTTAAAGATCACCTGGTTTTGACATCTGGCATTGGAAAATTTAAAATGTACCCGATCAGCGACCACGAGTTTTTTCCGGAAGATTTGGAAACGTCTGTTCTTTTTGAAAAAGCAGTGAACGATGAAAAGCGGTTTACTTCAGTCTCAATTCTTAACGAAAACCGGAAGGTTGAAAAAGCGGTTTTTTATTATTAGAGTTGAAAATTAATAATACTGTACAATCAAGCACGGCAAGACAATATGGTTTGGGCCAAAGGTTAAACTGGACTTGGGCGCTTATTCCATATCAATCTGTTTGTTTTCCAGATTAGTTAATATCGGATACTAAAAAATGTCACTGGAAATAATTGTATCTCAAATTCCGGTTCTTCCGAGATTTGTTGCAAAAGTTGAACGCTAACACCCCTCGATACGTAATCACGAAAAAACTGTGATTACTACTCGGGATGCTCGTAATTAGTGTCTTACTGAAAACCTGCTCATCAATGTCATTCCGGCAATCTTTAGGCCGGAATCTCGTTATTTCAGGCAGGAGATTCCCGCTTAAAACATGCGGGAATGACAGAAATGGTTGTTTTCGGTCAGATACTAATTAGGTTTAATTGGCCCTCAATATTTATTGCTATCCAAAAAGGGACATGGAAATACGTAACTCGACATTTATGTCGAGAAACTAGCCTCAAGATCGGCGACATGAATGTCGCGTTACTGACTCTTCACGAGCTTTTTGGACAGCACCTTAGGGGGAGGTTATTTTGTTATGTAACAGTATTTATGTTTTTAAGTACTGAGGTGTCTCAATCAAGCTGTACTAAACGAATTGCTTATTGCTATCTCACCCTGAAAGGTATCGTGATGGCTTCCCGGTCTGTTAATTGATCCCCTTTTCTTGTCACATCAACATCGAAGACACTCTTGAGGTTGTTGCCAGCGAGATCCTCAAGGGTGGTTTTAACGTGGATGACATAATTTCCGGCATCCCAGTAGTTGATTGGTTTAAACGACCATCGAGTTTCCTGTTTCGATATTTGAATTGTGCCATCCACTAATTCATTGCCTCCATTTCGGATAGACAAAAGTCTACCCACTAAAGCATGGTCTAAAGGTTCAGGGAAACTCACGATAATGGGTTCAAAAGACTTCGCCCCTGGTGTTACAATTTTCCAATTGTCAGGGTTGGGTGATTTACGATCTGCTTCGATGACTGAAAACTGTTTTATATAACTTTTCGTTAACGGATTTCCATCTGCATCCTGCAACTCTCGATCTATTGTTAAACGGTAAGACGCACCCGGTTTTAATGCCAATCCCATTTCTTCATGCTGGCGCAATCCCCTCTTAATTCTTCCAGGATCGAAAAAGATCGTTAAACGTTTACTGGCAGAATCCCACAGTCCCTGTTCAAGTTCTAAAAATGGCTGTTTAACTTTTTGTCCTGATTCATCCATTAAATACACAAATCGGTAGACATTCCCCCGACTCATTGGCGCGGAAAATTGAATATAAAATTTCAACAGGTTTTCCGGAATACTATTTGTACTTGGGTATACGTTTTCTATGAATGTTGTTGCAATGGATTCTTTTTTCGGGAAAGTATGCGTTACCACTTTAGTTGTAGATTGTCCTGGCTGCGATTGTTTGCCAATCAAAGAATTAAAGCGAGTACCATCGAACCTGGCGGTATACACCAATCCTGCTACAAATGGAAAACGAGGCTGAAACCGGATGATTTTGCCATCTACGGAATAACTACCCATTATAGGTGGATGTTTGGAATCTAGCGGAATTTCCTTGCCGGTGTATACCGAAAAAAACTCCTGCCATTGACGGGTAGAAAGATTTGTAGATTGTAATCGATCGAGAGGAAAATCGAACTCCCCAACTTCCACTGAGCCATAATAAGGATGGTCAGTGTGGGTATTAAATATTAATTTGGGTTGTGCAATCAACTGGCAATTGCTTGCAGCAACCCAAATTAGAAATAGTATTAAAGAGACTATTTTAACTCTGAATAAAAGATCAAATAACAGGTTAAAATTCAAACGATCTTTATAATCTTCTATTCGAAATTGTTCTTAAGTTTAAAGAACCGTCACTCATTCTTTGCAGAACGAGGACATTGGCGCTATTCAGATTATCAATTTGTTGAACACCAACTTGCGAGATTGCAACATATTTTACACCATCGGTTGCATTTCGTTCTTTTACAGGGTCTGTAAGTCCCATTTTTTGTTTTTCAATATCGTCGGGATCAATCTTCATAAGAGTGCGGTTGCTGTTCGCAATGAGTAGATAATCTTTGTCATTATTTTTGTAAGCGATCATATCCAATGGACGATTACCGCTCCCTAATTCCGCCACAGTTTTGCCCTTGACGTGCTTACCATCTTTGATCTCGGACATCGGAAATGTAACCAAAGGTGTACAAGTATAAGCTGCTAACATATGGGGTTCGTTATTCACAGTGTAGGGTAAAAATGTTCTAATGGGTGAATTGGTTTCATACCGTCCATGTGCTGCATGATATATTTCTAAGCTGGAAGAATACGATTGATCTGTAAAAGGAAATGGCAAGACCCGAAGAGATGAAGCAAACTCTTCATTTGATAGACCAGCGACATAAACTTTTCCATCTGCGTAAGCAATATCGGTAATTGCTTGAGTGCGTAAGCTTGTGCCTCGGCGGCTTTTTGCTTCTTTGCCGATGGGATTTGTGATAGCTGCTTTGGTATAGCTGACATTTTCCAAAGATACTTCTTCAATCGTTCCATCAGATTTGACTCGAATCAACAAATCCGCTGCACTATTGCCGCTGCCCCTGGTCACTGATAGATAGGCATTGTGTGAAACCGGGTTTACGGCCAAATCATGAATTCTGATATCTTTTGTAGTCGTGCCAAGCATTGCCGCTATTTTCTCATCGATATCCGGCACATTCAAAGTTTCATTTGTACCATTCGTTGCCTGGTCGCCAAGTTTAATCGCAAATATGGTAGCGCTTTGTGAATCGCCGATGAACAAAATCCCATCAGGTCCAAACGCTAAAACTCCGATAGATTGGATGGCAGGTTTACCTTTGGTGAATTTTATCACAGTTGGCGAATTTGCAAAAACCACCGCAGCGGTAAGAGAAAAAACCAACATGCAGAAAAGTATTCTTTTCATTTTACTACCTCCTCTTTTAATAAAATGATAAAATGAAATAACATAAAACAATTAATTTTGTATAATGAATTAGAATTGATTAAAATAGTTAATCTCAAAACGATATTTGGTGATTAATATTTCAATTAATAATTTGTATTTGGTTTAGAATTTGGTTAGATAATTTTAAATATACAACCATTTATTGAACAAAGTTCAATAAATTTTTGGGTTCATGCAATTTAAGTTTTTGCGAGTAGTAGCTTAGACAGGATAAACAGGATTATAAGGATAAAAATCCAGTATATCTTGTTAATCCTGTCAAAAAAGAAAAAACAGCTACATAATGTCCTTCACTTTTATTTTTCGAAAACACATAGAATCAATTGACGCATAAACGAATAAAAATCATCCTTATTTCTTTCGCCAGTTTCCTGGTTATTACAGTTTCAGGATTGATCGTTTTTAAGCAAACCTACCTACCAGGAATGATTGAGAATAGACTGATTCTAGAACTAAATAAAATCGGATTTACGGATGTAATGGTAAGCTTTGATGCGCTTTCACCCTGGCAAGCCAGCCTGAAAGAATTCTCGCTAGGCATAGAAAAAGAATTATCCATTCGTAACATAGAAATGAACTACTCTCCGAAATCAATAATGAACCAGAAAATTCATTCCATTAAATTGTCTGGAGTTATGGTCAAGATAAAATTCAAAGATGGCCAATTGGACTTGGGCCCTTTTACTAATTTTCGACCTGGCGGAGATTCCGGAATTCCATTTAAGGAATTAAAAGTAGAAGAATCAGTCTTAACCATTGAATTGGATAATCACGAATATAAGATACCCATGAATGTAAGTATGCGTGAATCAGATGAAACCAACTACTCACTCGAAGTGGATGGTCTCTTTCAAGGTACACCTATAGTTTTCACAGGTAATTTCGATAGTAAAACATCTGAACTGTTTGGCAGCTTTAAACTCAAAAAACTACAAATTAACCAACTTTACCAAATTCTCAGTTCATTTACTGCAGTCCCTGATTTAGACTCTGAAGGGAGCCTGGATTTGACTGGAAATTTTCAAATAACAAAATCCGATTGGAAAGCTGAAATCAAGGTGGTGAGTGACCAGCTAATTCTAACACCTCCGATAGAAGTTTCCCCGTTACCCATTTTCTTAACAGATTTATTTGCAAATTTGAATTTATCCAAAAACAACCTGGTTCTTGTGAAGGTCAATTCAAACTTGAATCAATCGCCAATTACTGCTATCGCCAATATCAATCTCCAAACTCAAAACGGACATATCGAATTTGCAATCCATGACTTAGAAATTAACCAATTTGAAAAAATGTTCAATGAAAACGTACCAGTACCGATTAAAATTGATGGTAAAATAAATGTACGAGGTTTCTCAAAATTTAGTCGTGCCGGCGGCTCTTTTGAGACTATATTTCAAAGCGACCGACTTGCAGTATCATCCGAAATTCAAAATCGAAATTTGCAGATGACTACAGATTCCATGAAAATCAAAGCTGAATTCAGTCTCGACCCTTTCTTGGTTTCGAACGCAATCGTAACCATTCAAAATATGGAACTCTCCGACACAAGTTCCGGAGTATCGTTTAGCGATATTTCGATGACTGTACCCTATTCATTCTCAAATCAAGAAATCAAACAAGGAAACTTTAACATTCAATCAATAGGATACGGAGGTATTCAATTTCCCGGCATTGCAGGTATGCTAAACTCTACAAATAACAGGTTGGATTTACAAGGCTCAGGGATTATTGCAGAAGATGAAAACTTGAATTTCTCCGGTTGGGTCGATTGGAATCAAAACGATCCAACTGCTGAATTCCATGCAACTATTGCCAACCTTACCTTAAATAATGAGGCATTCTGGAACGATCTTCTCCGGGAGTATTCGGAATATGAATTTGACGGAGTTGCCAGCGTCGATGCTGATTTTAAGATGGAAAAAGGAAATTTACTTTCGACAATCAATTTAGCGTTTAAAGATGTGATTGCTCACAATACCTATTCTGGAACCGAATTACAGGGAATAAATGGAATGGTAAAGATTACGGATTTATTTCCTTTAACTTCGGAAATAGACCAGAAAATCACTTTCGAATCCATACATTCCGGCAACTTTAATGCCACCAATGGCATTATTTTATTTGACATTAATAACACAGATTCCGTCACCATAAAACAAGTTGAATTCGATTGGCTGGGTGGAAAACTATTTTGTCAAAACACAATACTCAATCTGACTAACAATTTTATCAGTTTTGAGTTGAAAGTTGAGGGATTGGATTTACAGGAAATTTTAGATTTTATAGGATATGACGGTGTTCGTGGACAGGGTAAAATATTCGGTCAGATTCCAATCATGTTGGAATGGGGAGAGAAAAATCGTATTTCATTCGGTGATGGTTTTTTAGAAGCGAATCCAAATAAAGGTGTCTTACAAATAAGCGAGGAAAATGCCAGGACAATTTTGGGCATAACAGAAGACATCGATCCACAATCGGCGAATCTCGAAGAAACCGTGAGCCTCATGGTTTTCGAAGCTTTGCAGGATATGGAATACACGAAATTGAAAATCATATTCAAGAATGATGAAATTGAAGGATTGATGACAACCATTCAAGCGCAAGGGCATGGACCTCGCGGTGATGAAGAAAATCAAATACCAATCGGCGGATTAAATGTAAATATTAATAATCTTGATGAATTAATAAATAGTTTGATTTATTCTAATATGAGCGCTGGCAATCTTAAAGTGAATTAATCAGAATTTATTTATTTAGTATGAACTATTTTAGCATTGAAATACACCGAAGAATTCTGATACTTTTAGATTTAGTCAATAAATTTTTCAGTGATATTCTGTTGAATTAATTAGTGTCTGACCTAAAACCTGCTCGTCAAAGGTCATTCCGGCAATCTTTAGGCCGGAATCTCGTTATTTCAGGCAGGAGATTCCCGCTTAAAACATGCGGGAATGACAGAAAAGGTTGTTTTCGTTCAGACACTAATCAGATTAATTATTCATGCTTGGCAAAGGAGGCCAATGTGAGAAAAAAAATCTTATTTATTTGTGGATTCCTCGTAGTCTTAGGCGGGTGTAGTCCAACTGTGAATGTGAAACACGAAGTTGAACCGATCTACATCACCATCGATATCAACATCAAAGTCCAAAAAGAATTAGAGGACTTTTTTGATTTCGAAGACGAAAAAGTTGATGAAAAGAAAAATAAGGAGAACCAGCAATGAATAATCAAATAAAATTCATATCCCTATTAGCAGTTCTATTTTCTTTTCTGATCGTTTTTCCGAATGCTCTTCAAGCCGATACCAAAGAGAAAATTAGAGAACGTATGAAGAAACGCTTTCCTGAAATACAGATGCTAAAGAAAGACAATAAAATCGGGGAAACTTATCTTGGGTTGGTTGCAATCATTAGTAATAAAGATACTGCCAAAGTAAAGATCAAACTCATCGTCACGGCAGAAAACAACGACCGGAAAATGTTGTATGAACTGATCGCAAAAGCACAAAAAACAACTCCGGAAGTCGTGGCAAAAACGAATGCAATGCGAATTTTCAAGAAAGCGAAACCAAAAGAAATGTTCAAAAACAAAAAAGATGTATGGCAGCAAAAAAAGGATATAAAAAGAAACCCTAAAAACTAATGATCACCATTAAAAAAAAGAAAAGTTTCTTTTTTGACAGGATTAACAAGATATACTGGATTTTTATCCTGATAATCCAGTTTATCCTGTCTGAAAATGAAGATCTAGATTAGTTAAAGTATATTTTTACAGCCTTGAACTGCGCTATGAATAATGCAGGTTAATAGTTCTTACACAGTTCACCTCCTGGGAGAATTAAGCCTATGAAAACTAAAATTAAATTTCTTACCCTAACCTTTGCCCTGGTTTTATCCCTGGTTCATTCGGTTGAGTCAAGATCCATTGCCATTTCTTGTGATGATCCTGGCGAAAGCGAATTAAGAAATTTCCTGGAAAATTACTCCACTGATAGAGGAAGTCTTAATCGCTATTATACCATAGACATTTCACCCAAGCGATTTGAACGCATGGAAAAGTTCTATATCGACTGGCGGGATAAACTGGAGAAAATTCATTTTGGGAACCTCAGCCAACCAGGACGTGTGGATTATTTACTGTTTAAAAACCGACTGGTTTATGAACTTCGTCTGTTGGATCAGCAAAAAAAGAAATTTGCAGAAATGGAGCACTTGATCCCTTTTGCCGGCGTTATAATCGATCTGCACGAATCGCGCAGAAAAATGGAAGCCATCAAACCCGATGTGCTAGCTACAGTTCTGACAGATATGAATCGTCAAATTGTAACTTTACAAACAAAATTAGAACAAAAATTAAAAGCTTATGGGAATAACAAAAAATCCTTGGTCAAAGGTACAGTTGCAAATCGAGTTGTGAATACAATCAACCAACTGGGTGAAGTTCTAGAGGATTGGCACCACTACTATTACGGATACGATCCCCTATTTTCCTGGTGGGTGGAAGAGCCGTTTAATACGCTTGATTCCACATTGCAAAATTATTCGGCGTTCGTTCGTGAAAAATTGGTTGGTTTAAATGAAAAGGATAACGATACGATCGTTGGCGACCCCATCGGCCAGGAAGCTCTTTCGATTGAGCTTGCCAATGAAATGATCCCGTACACACCGGATGAATTGATCGCAATAGCCAACCGGGAATTTGCCTGGTGCGATGCTGAGATGCTCAAAGCCTCTCGTGAGCTTGGATTTGGGGATGATTGGCGAAAAGCTCTTGAACATGTCAAAACCCTGCATGTGGAACCGGGCAAACAGCCGGATTTAATCAGAGATTTAGCCCTGGAAGCCATCCAATTTCTTGAGGATAGAGACCTTGTTACGATTCCCCCACTCGCCAAAGAGACCTGGCGTATGCGGATGATGTCGCCAAGAAGACAAAGAGTGAATCCATTTTTTACCGGTGGCGAAACGATCTCCATATCCTTCCCAACAAATACCATGCAGCATGATGATAAGCTGATGAGCATGCGTGGCAATAACATTCACTTTGCCCGTGCAACCGTTCATCACGAATTAATACCGGGGCATCATTTACAGGGATTCATGACTTCACGCTATAATACACATCGCCGGATATTCCGCACACCTTTTTGGGGTGAAGGTTGGGCATTATATTGGGAACTGCTTTTATGGGATCTCAATTTTCAAAAATCACCGGAAAATCGCATTGGCATGCTGTTCTGGCGTATGCACCGGTGCGCCCGCATTATTTTTTCGCTGAGCTTCCATCTTGAAAAAATGACCGCCGAAGAATGTATTGAATTTCTCGTTAATCGAGTAGGCCACGAACCGGCCAATGCCAGCGCCGAAGTGAGAAGATCTTTTGCCGGTAACTACAGCCCACTTTACCAATGCGCCTATATGTTAGGAGGGCTTCAGTTTCGTGCTTTGTATGAAGAATTAGTCGCATCCGGGCAAAAGACCAGCCGGGAGTTGCATGATGCTATTCTCAAAGAAAACAGAATCCCGGTGGAAATGGTCCGCGCCCTTCTCATTAATCAGCCATTGACACAGGATTTTGTATCTGAATGGAGATTCGCCGGTGATAAATTTTAAAAGGTCAACTTTTGGATTAAACCTTCTGATTTGGAGGCTCTCTTAGTGACGAACCCGAATGCGGTCCAGGACTACATCAATGATTTAAAGAAAGTAGCTTCAGGGGATGTTCGCACAGATCAATACAGTCGTGTGTTATACAGCACCGACGCGAGTATTTACAAGGTACTGCCTTATGCTGTTTTTTTTCCGAAGAATGTCGATGAGCTTCAGGCAGCTGTCGAATTAGCTGCAAAATACAAAGTTCCCATTCTTCCGCGCACCGGCGGCAGCAGTCTTGCCGGGCAGGCAGTGAATGAAGCTATAATAATTGACTTAGCTCGCCATCTGGATAAAGTAATAGAAATCAATAAAGAGGAACGGTGGGTACGTGTTGAACCAGGCGTTGTGCTCGATCAATTAAATATCGATTTACGTCCAACCGGGTTGCAATTCGGCCCGGATCCTGCCAGTAGCAATCGAGCTGCGATGGGTGGGATCGTTTCCAATAATTCCACTGGCAGCCATTCGATTTTGTACGGGATGACGGCCGACCATGTTATTGGCGCTAAAGTCATTTTGAGTGATGGAAGTATTGCAGAATTTGGCCCCTTAGAGACCGAACAACTCGACACCAAAACCCGGAGAAAGGGATTTGAAGACACTATTTATCAAAAAATTCTGGCATTAACCCAATCAGATGAAAATCAAAAAATCATTCAATCCGGTACACCAAAACATTGGCGCAGATGTGGTGGTTACAATTTAGATCGATTCATCAATAAAGGAATATCGTTTAAATATCCTCAAGACCCTCGATTTAATCTTGCCAAATTGATCTGTGGGGCAGAGGGTACGCTAGCAGTGATGAATGAAATAAAACTAAACCTTGTGCCATTGCCTAAAATGACTGCCCTGGCAATTATTCATTATGAAAGTCTGTACGAAGCGTTAACTTCCGTACCGGTGATATTGGAAGTTAATCCGTCCGCCGTGGAATTAATCGATCATATCGGACTGACACTCTGTCGTGATACTCCTGCGTATGCACGTTTGCTAAACACTTTTATTGAAGGAGAACCAAATTGTATTCTTATTACTGAGTTTTATGGAAACAGTAGCAAAGAATTGCAAGATCATATCGAGAAATTGAAAAATCACATAAAAGGCCAGGGAGTTCCTGTAACTAACATAAAGGAAGTTATAAGCCTTCAGCACCAGCAGAATGTATGGAATGTCAGAAAAGTCGCTTTAGGTTTGATGATGAGCATCAAAGGGGATTTAAAGCCCATCCCATTTATTGAAGATGCTGCAGTTCCAGTGGAACATTTGGCCGACTATGTTACGAAAATTGAAAATTTCTGCAATGACCTGGGCAATAAAGTTGCCTATTACGCCCACGCAAGTGCAGGGTGTCTTCACATTCGGCCGCTGATTAATTCAAAAACAGCAAGTGAAGTTGCAAAGCTTCCACAAATTAGCCAATTTGCTTTGGAATTATTAACAGAATTTGGCGGTGCGCTCTCCAGTGAGCATGGCGACGGCCGCTCCAGGAGTTGGTTAAATGAGCACTTTTTTGGTAAAGAGCTATATGGTCTGTACAAACAAGTAAAGGAGATTTTCGACCCTCATAACATTCTGAATCCCGGCAACATTATCGATGCGCCGGCGATGACAGAGAACCTACGTTATGGATCTTCTTATTCCGTACAAGAACTTAAAACAGAAATAGATTTCAGCAGCGACCAGGGTTTTCACCGGGCCATCGAAATGTGTAACGGGGCTGCTATCTGTCGAAAACAGACGACCGGTACAATGTGTCCAAGTTTTATGGTAACCAGAGAAGAGGAACATAGCACTCGCGGTCGTGCAAATGCGTTGCTTGCCGCACTCTCAGGAGATCTTCCATTCGAAGAGTTTACCAGCAAACGGATGTACGAAATAATGGAATTATGCATCGAGTGTAAGGGGTGCAAATCCGAATGCCCTTCTTCAGTGGATATGGCTAAAATTAAATTCGAATTCCTGGCTCAATACTATAAAGCCAACGGTGTGCCACTCCGGGCAAAATTATTTGGGTTTATTCCTGCTTTAAGTCGTTTTAGCAGTGGCAAACTGGCGCCAATCGCAAATTGGGGAGTAAAAAACCGATTCACCCGTTTGGCTATGGAAAAATTATTGGGAATCACCAGTAAGCGTCAGTTGCCTTTGTTTGCAAATGAACCCTTTACTACCTGGTTCAACAAAAGAAATCATCAAAGAAAGGATTCAGCTGATCAAAAAAAAGTGGTCCTTTTTAATGATACATTTAACACCTGCAACTATCCGGAAATTGCCATAGCCGCAACTGAAGTGCTTGAAGCAGCAGGTTTTGAGGTGAGCTTGTCCGGGCACAAATGTTGCGGCCGGCCGATGATTTCAAAAGGGCTTGTTAAGAAAGCTCGCGAATCGGCTTTGGAAACTGTAAATTGTCTTGCACCGTTTGCAGAAGCAGGTATTCCAATAATCGGCCTGGAACCAAGTTGTCTGCTTTCTCTCCGTGATGAATACTTATACTTACTGCCGGATGATCCTAGGACCAAAACCATCGCAAAGCATGCTTACATGTTCGATGAATTCATCGTGAAACTAGCCGATGAAGGAAACTTAAACCTTGAATTTTCTGACAAGAATCAAGAAATACTTTTTCACGGCCATTGCCATCAGAAATCTTTAGTCGGTTCGGAGCCAACGAAAAAAGCGCTTGGCTTAACCGGAAGTACTGTCACAGAAATCGATTCGGGTTGTTGTGGCATGGCCGGCTCATTTGGTTATGAAGCCGAGCATTATGACATTTCGATGGCCATAGGCGAGATGCGATTATTTCCTGCCATTCGGAATAAACCCAAAGGATCGATAATCGTAGCCGCAGGGGTGAGTTGTCGTCAACAAATACAACATGGTTGTGGCGTGGAGGCTGTGCATCCCGTACAGATTCTCAGGGATGCGTTAAAACCTAAATAAATAAGGATCATCATAATAATGCGTATTTATTCTTGCCACAGACTGACACAGACTAAAACGGCCACAGACTGACACAGACTAAAACGTAAAATATTATGTCAGGATGAAGAATATTACAAAATGATCTGTATCCACCTTTTTATGTATCCGTCAGCCGACGAATATGTTCAAATAAGGGAACCTCATTTCTCCCATAATTAAACCTCTAATGTTTTAATTATGGGAGATCTTATAAATCCATCCTAAACGAGGATAATTCAAGTCTGTGGATAGCTCATTCCTTATGAGTTTAGTTATAAATCGATCATAAATAACCTCGTAGAGGTTTTATTTTTGTAGATATGAAGTCGATCAAGGCTTTCAAATCCTCGTAAAGGATTAATAATTAATTAAGGATCATGAATAGTTTATATACCGTACTATTCTTCAAAAATAAGCACTAGTTTTATAACCATCCTTTCCATAATCTTATTGTTTGAAAAAGTTATCATATCCGCTTACATTTTCAAATCGGAAAGTATGCATCTTTGTGATGAACCATAAATAATCTAATCTGACCATTAAGCTTAAATTCACCTTTTAATTCTCGAAAATACATGGCTCACAAAAAATCTTTACCCGTTTTAGTATTCATTATTCTTTGTTTAATATGGGGCTCTACCTGGGTGTTTATTAAAGTTGGGCTTCAAGACGCGCCCCCGTTTTTATCAGCTGGGTTTCGCTTTTTAATCGCTGCTATCCTGTTATATCCTTTTATGCGTGCCAAAGGATTGCGTATTCCTACGAATTGGAAAATACTTTCATTAATGGTATATACTGGAATTTTTGCCGTCTCAATCTCATATGGACTTGTGTACTGGAGTGAGCAATATATTTCAGCGGGTTTAACAGCCATCCTCTTTAGTACTTTTCCATTCTTTGTACTTTTTCTCACCCATTTTATGATCGCAGACGACAAACTATCATTGGTCAAAGTATTAGGTTCAGTAGTAGGCTTTTCAGGTGTAGTTATCATATTCATCGGCAACTTGACAATAGCAAATTCAATGGCTGTTTTTGGCACGGCAGGAATTATTATTAGCGCAATTTTCGCAGCGATCTCCAGCGTGGTTATCAAGAAAAATTCAGAATTATTAAATCCAATTGTTTTGACTGTTGTTCACATGATTTGTGGCGCAATTACACTGTTGATTGTTGGATTTATTTTTGAAAATTTATCCGATTTTAAAATTACATTCAGGTCAATTGGTACGTTATTATATCTTGCGATTCTAGGATCTTGTGTGGCTTTTATTTGTTATTATTGGTTGATCAGTAAAATAAAGCTCTCAAAAGCTGCATTAATTGTGTTTATCATTCCTATCATTGCTTTACTCTTAGAATGGCTTTGGCTGGGACAAGCGCTTAATTGGCAGGTTTTTCTTGGCAGTGGATTGGTTCTAAGCGGTGTCGGAATAACTAACCGATAACTTGGTTTTCAAAATAATTACATACCTAAATGAGTGTCTGAACGAAAACTCTTTGCCCATACACTCATTGTCAAATTAAAAGGAAGAGGTAACATGAATATAATCAAACAGCTTTGTTGGACGATCCTTATTTTTATGATTTTTCTTAGCCAAACTTTGCACGCTCAATCGAGAGACGGAGAAATATTTGAACAGGGATTTAATATGGAAAATAAAGCTCAATCTGCCCCTGAAGAACTTGATTCATTGTCATTTTACCCGGGACAATGGGATGTTCAGTACAAATCATTCGACAAAGATGGCAACACTCTTACAGACTCCGGATATGCTTTAGTGTATTATATGAATCGCGGCCACTCCTTTATAGAAAAATTTAGCTGTCCAAATTTTGATGGCAACGGCAATGAACTGAATACAATTACATTTCTCACTTTTAATAAAGCAAACAATCAATGGAATTTGGGGATTGCCAATAGTTTTACTGAGAGCATTTCAATTTACAATGGTGATTTTCTCGTGAAGAATCTTATTATGAAAAACACACTTAGATTAGGTGGAGGTTTACGGGTAACCTATTTTCGAGCAGGTTATAAACCAATCTCAGACGAACAATTTGAATTCATGAGCCAGGTATCTCACGATGAAGGGAAATCCTGGAGAACTACCCTGATAAAATCTTATACGAAAAGAAAGGAGTCTGAAGATTTCTTGTTCGCCAATTCTAGTGGATATGGATCTTTCGCTCCCGATCTACCTCAGGAAGCACGACAATTTGACTTTCTTATTGGTGAATGGAATGCTTACCAGGATATAAAGTTACCAAATGGTCAAAATCCAAAATTTCCATCCACTTCAACAGCGGTTTTTTGTCTTAATGGCCATGCAATTATGGAGACGAATTGGTATAATATTGATCCCGCTCTGCCGGATGCCGCAACCACAATTGTGCGGATTTATAACCGGGCAATGCATCGTTGGGAATGCATGTATTTAACAAATCGGGCGAACTCAATTCTCTATTTTGGCGGTAGGAAAGAAAACGACAAAATATTTTTATATCCATTCGAAACCAATACGGGGAATCCTTTTATCAATCATTATATTTTTCATAACATCAAAAAAGACAGTTACGATTGGCATACGGATAGAAGCACAGATCACGGAAAAACATTTACAACAACCTGGAAAATCAACACGACTCGAATGAAATAATAGGTTCAAAGAGTCAGTTTTGTGATTAATCTTCGTTTATTGCTTCAGAATAAATGAATCAAATATATTTGCTTCATATTTACTGATATATAATATTGTGCTTCACAATAACTGAAGCAGCATTATGCCAAAATATTATATTGTCATGTCCGATGTAATTTCAAGTCATTCTCATGATGGAAATTATGTAAGTAATTCCCTGTCTCTCCTAGTCGATCGTGCAATAAAAACTTTGGGAATAGAATTCTATCTCCTTATACAGTAACACTTGGAGATGAATTTCAAGGCATAACAAGTACTTTAAAATCTGCTGTTGAATCTATATTTTTTGTTGAAGAATTTATTCTTAAAAAAACAATCACTTTTACACTTAGATATGTAACATATTATGGGAAAATTGAAAATAAGATCAATCCTAAAATTGCACATGGTATGCTGGGTAATGGTTTGACACAAGCACGTCACATGTTAAATAACAAAAAGCCAAATACACATAGATTCAAATTTGGACTGGATGATTCGAACTTATCAAAACAGCTAAATCAATTATTTTTTTTGTTAGAATCATTAATAGACAAATGGAAACATATTGATTATCCCATTATCAGTGAAATGTTGGTTAATGACAATGATCACAATGTTGGTAAGAAATTTGAAAAAAATCGTTCCCAGATATGGAAACGAAGAAGAAGTTTACGAATAGAAGACTATAACACTATTAAAACTCTTATTTATGATTCTTTGCTTTAGGGGTTAATTAATAATGAACTATTAATTGATGCTAATCATTTTTATTTTGGGAGAAATTGTCTCCTTTTTATATATATGTTGATAAGACATTTTCTTGGTCCTAAAGAGGAAGTTAAAAAGAAGCTTTCTATTATCAAAGGAATTCTTGAAAGATTCATGTTATTCTTAGGGCTTTTAAATAATTATCCGCAAATAATCATTGCATTTGCAGCTCTTAAACTTGGAACACGAATTATAGATGATAAAGTGGATCTTATTACAAATGATTATTTTGGGGTGGGTGATTTTGTTTCGATATTATTGGCCTTCATCTATACGATAGCATATAACAAACAGGCTCTGATATGATTGATAAATAACTCTAGAAACGTTATTGAAAATTCAAATATTCTCTCAATAATTTTATTCATTTTTATTATTGACTAATTCTATTTTTATATCGTCGATCCAAAAACTACCTGGTTGTAAAATATTAAGGTCAAACCGAATTCTTTTGAAATCCGAGGGCATTTTATAATTATACTCAAGCTTTTTCCATGTATTAATTGATTCCTTGGATACGATAACCGTATCAGTTTGTCCTTCGAAAGCACTAACCCCACCAATTTTAATAATAAATTTACAGCCATCATTTTTTATCCAGCAACTTAACTTATAGCTTTCGCCAGGAATAGCATCATATTCTTGAGATATTCCGGGTGAACGGAATCCACCATCCGGTGAACATTCATCAACTAAGAATTTTAATGATTGTTTCCCATCTTTATATTCAGTAGTATCGATAATGAGTTCAAAGCGTCCTGTTGGAACAGTCTTTGGTGAATAAATGAGCCAATTTACTGGCAAACCGGATTCTGTAACTTCGAAGCTTCCATTCATACCAGCAGTTTTGTTCTGAATTTCTTCACTCATTTTATTAAAACAACCCATTACGATTGTTACGAGAATAGCTAATAATGGACTCAGTAGTTTAATTTTTTTCATTACACTTCATATTTATGAAATTCTACTCAATAACTAAAATTAATGGTTATCACTCACTTTCGCAATTTCAGGCATTTTATCCAGTGTAGCAGCCAGCATTGCATTAAACAACAATTTATACGTGCCGCGAGGTTGGCCGCGAAACTGCGGGCGGAAACCGATTAAAATCACATCACCCTCGTTTACTTTAACACGCATCACTGCCGCTTTTCCACCGATGTATTTTTTCTCACCGAGAGCCCAACCACTCATCAAGATATCCTCTTTCGCGTAATGAGCGATGACCTCTACAGGTGGCGGATCAGCCTTTGCAATATCTTCCTTTCCGCCTTCACCTTTGCCTGACAACCGAATAGTAGTAAATGCCCGGCTGCGAACAAATGAAGCAATAGCATCCGACTTCATCCCATATGCCACGGGATTATCCGTTGAAACGTTTAATTTAACCAATGAGCCCGGTATGAAAAATTTGCTTGATGACACACCAGCGACAGTATTTCGTACCGGCAGTCCAAATTGCCTAATGACAAAATCGCAAGCCGCGTCTAGAGCGATCAGTGTGCCGCCTTGCTCTACATATCGTTTCAAAGCCACAGCACCTTCGAGTCCCAATCCACTAGTATATTCATCCGGCATTGTACCCGGGGCATGGCCATTCAACATTTGATTTGAAGATTGTGAAGGAAGAATAATCGCATGATATTGCGACAAGTCCGAATTTTGTACATCGCCATCATGAAGAGTATCGTGATCAAAATGGTATTCTGTCAATAACCAGCGGGTCCAGCCTTCATCCATATTACCTCTCCAGGATTTATACAAACCAATCTTAGCTTTTTTTAATTGCGAAAGATTTACCGAAGGTTCTTTTTTAACACCAAAAAAATCCAACCCAAGTTCATCTGCAAGTACTTTAACCCGCTGTTGTGTGTCTTCCCCATTTGTCTTTACCACAAAAGTTCCTTTATCTAATTTCTTCTTCTCATCTATACTTGCATCGCTCCAATACACAGATTCGCCAGCTGCCAAAAGCCGATTTGCGGCCAATATACTTGCATTTGGACGGTGGGAAAACAGGTAGCCATAATCGGCTTTACCGTCAACTTTTCCGGGCTGGGATTTTACACGACTGGCTATTGCCTCTGTTTCTATTTGGAATGGAGTTTCTACTCGATCAACGGTGACTCCCATTTGCATTGGCAGGGTCCATCCGGCAATATCATATGGCGGTTCCGGCGGCCCATTTGGAGAACTACGGCGATCGGGATATTCCTGCTTATCCAGTAAATCGACTACGTAAGGTCGAAATGCCTGGCCTGTATAAATAACAAACGAGCCTGCAGGATATTTCTTATCTTCAACCTTAAAATCTTTATTTGCCTGATGAACTTCCACCCCGCCATTCATTAATATATTTACCAGGTTTATTTCTTCGCCGGCATTCCATTGTTCAGATGGAATAACATAGGCGTATGGCTTGCCAGCCTCACCTTTTTCAATGGATTCTCGACCCATTTGATAGATGCTATAAAGCCAATGCTCTTTTAAATCCGTTGCAATTTTTAGTACTGCCATTGAAGCTGTGAGCATATATCGAACCGGATCTTTAAAATGTGATTCTCCACCTTTCCAGGGATATGGATAAAAAATATTTGTTCCATTGGTTGGCATTCCACCACCACGCCGGTTAGCTATCGATTTTGGGATCGAATCCGGATCAAAAAATCTTGGCGAAGCGGTGGCGTGACTGGTTTCCGTCAGGATGCCAATCATATTATGAAAATAGGGAACTGTCCGCATTCCACCATTCCACCACATGCTGTAAATAACGTCAGAGACCACACCCGACATTTTCTTCATTGCGAAACGGTTCGCCATTGCGCTGCCTACTAAATTGACTCCCGTAGTAACACCAGGGTGAATAACCGGATTGACTGGATCAGCAAAAGGAGGCAGGAAAATTCGTGTCCAGCTAGGGCCGGTTTGGTGATGGTTGTAAACGATTTGGGGATACCATTCATTATAAATCACTTGCGAGACGGCTTTAGATTCAGGCATATTATTCATGAACCAGTCGCGGTTGTTGTCATGACCGACATAATAGTGGTAAAGCCAGGGTGGCCGTGTGGTTTCAAATGGAGTTCCAAGATTGCGTTTATACCAAGCCGCAACGATGTCCAGTCCATCAGGATTCATCACCGGCATAAGCAGTAGTATGGTGTTCTCCCGGATTTTTTGCATCTCGGGGGTTTCCTCTGTAGCGACTTTATAGGCCAGCAATGACGTCATCTGGGCATGTGCCACTTCTGTTGCGTGTAACCCGCCGTCGATCCAGGTGATAGATTTGCCTTCTTTAGCCAATTGCCTTGCTGTTTCATCATCGATGCGGGCCCTGGCAAGCTGTTCACTGATCGTACGCCATTTATCTAACTGCTTCATATTTTCTTCACTGGAAATAAATATGAGCAGCATCGGTCGCCCTAAAACCGTTTGACCAATTTCGCGCAATTGCACCCGATCGCTGGCGGCATCTAATTGTTTGTAATAATCCAACATCTGACTGTAAGTGGCTAGTTTGTAATCGTCGCCTGGGGTAAAGC